>JBILOD010000114.1:0-9152 GCA_044374645.1 Pseudobdellovibrionaceae bacterium
GTTTGCACAAAATCGGTTTAGGGCTTCAGGGCTTTGCATTTGTCTCTGGAGTCATTGCTGTTGTTTGGACGATAAACTCAATTTGGTTAGGAAAAAAAGCGGAGGATCTCCTTGCAGAAGCGAAGGCGCATATTGGTGATCCCGGTATTCATACATAAATTCTAAGGGGCCAGAGTTTAGCGATCTAGCCCCTTATATTTGGATTAGTCTTTAAGACCGTCTTTGCCTTCACGAGGGTAAACGGCAAATTTGTCAAACTCGCCATACTCATGGAGTTTGTTATAGAGAGTTTTGATCGTGATCCCTAAAGCATTGGCGGCCTGAGTTTTGTTGCCATGAAAGTGCAACAGTGCTTTGAGGATATAGCGTTTTTCCAATTCATAGAGTGTGAGTTTTGGATCGTACTCAGTCAGCAATAAACGCTGTTGGGGAGCACGAATGTGTTCAGGCAAATCATTTGGCATGATCATGTGGCCATCACAAAGAATCTGCAGACGCTCACAAATGTTTTGCAACTCACGGATATTTCCTGGCCAATCATAGTCGGCGAGGATCTTCATTGCCTCATCGTGAACCTGACGTCCTCGTCCCAAGAAAGCCTGCGAGCCATGATTTAAAAAGTGATTCACCAACACAGGGATATCTTCGCGGCGTTGGCGGAGGGCCGGCGTGCGGAGAGCGATAGTATTGATTCGGTAATAGAGATCTTCACGAAACTTACCAGCAGCGACATCTTTTTCAACATTGCGATTGGTAGCGCTGATAATGCGGACATCCACCATAATTGGTTCTTTGCCGCCAACGCGATAGAGTTCACCCTCTTGGAGGAAGCGAAGTAGTTTTGCCTGAATGCCGGGAGTGAGTTCTCCGATTTCATCAAGAAAGAGAGTTCCGCCATTTGCCATTTCAGCAAGACCGATTTTGCGATTATAAGCTCCTGTGAAGGATCCCTTTTCGTGGCCGAAGAGTTCGCTCTCAAGAAGTGACTCTTGAAGGGCTCCACAGTTAATAGCAACAAAGGGCTTATTGCGACGTGTGCTGCGATCATGAATAGCATGAGCTAGGAGTTCTTTGCCTGTTCCAGATTCGCCAAGCACAAGAACCGCTGCGCTTGAGCTTGATACTTTTTCGACCATTTTCATCAAATTGGTCATCATTTCTGAAGCAAACACCATGGTTTTTGGTTCAATCACCCGTTGGCTTTGAGTTGGATTCCAATAAGATTGGTACGGGTTTTGTGAACCCGGCAATACCGGAGATGATGTTGGAGGCGTTGTAGACATAGTATCCACCTTTCTATGATGCTTTGTATTAAACGCACTGCATCGACAGCTGAGATACCCTTAGTACGAAAAAACTTCAAGAAAATTTTTGCACTGTATAAAAGTTTTTCACTGATATACCCTAAATAGGATGAGTTTAGAGCCAATAACGACATTTTTCGCCCGCTTTTTATCGGAAATGGACCAAATTGGGCACGCTAGCCGCCATACCTTGCGGGCTTATCAGAAGGATTTAGAGCAAGCCTTTGACGGACAACTTCAGCAGCCCCTCCCGGAAGAACGCGAGCTACTTCGCCAAGTTAAGGAGGCACAAATTCGTTGGGGAGATTTAGAACTGTCGTCGCGCCAGAGAAAAGCAGCAACAATGAAAGCCTTTCTGGGGTGGCTCTACGAAAAAAAACTGATTTCCCTCCCTCTGAACGAACAGGTTGAAGCTCCGAAAGTGCCTCATAAAATTCCCCATTTTCTTTCAGTCGATGAGGTCCTTCACTTGTTTAAATACATTGAATCTCTTGATCCACTGGCTGAACCCAAGAGGCCCTTCTATCGAGCCCTGATATATGTGCTCTATGGGGGAGGCCTTCGGGTTTCTGAAGCCTGTCAGTTAAGGTGGGATCGGCTAAGATTGAATTCTAACGAGGTCTGTATACTGGGTAAGGGAGCTAAAGAACGATGGGTGGTGCTTCCAGAAAAGGTTGGAGTGGCAATTAGGGCTTTGCCACGCAGTGGAGATTTCATTTGGGGAGTAAAACCGCTCAATGACCGAATAGCTTACGATTGGGTTCGAAAACTAGGGAAATGTGCAGGGCTCAAAGCACCCCTACATCCCCATGCTCTTCGGCACAGCTATGCCACCCATCTCGTTACAGCGGGGATGAACCTAAGAACTCTTCAAGAATTGCTTGGTCATGCCAGTCTGACTTCAACTGAAAAGTATATGCATTTAAGCACTGACCAATTAGCGCGAACTCTAGATGCGCACCATCCATTGGCTAAAATTCGCAAAGCCAATTGAAGGGAATGTTAGAAATAGAAGTGTCCGATAGCATTAAAAACCAGAGTGTCTTCATCCATGGTCTGTGATTCCTTACCAATTAGCGTGAAAAGGTCAAAGTTCACCATCGGAAACCATTCGGCTCCCAAGGCGTATCTTTGAGCCGAAAGGTGTTGGTTCCTATCAATGACCGCGTTCTCGAACTGCACAAAGGGTTTAATTCCAAGGTTCCAATCATGGCTTAAACGCGAGAATAGAGCATATTGCTGTCGGCGCGGATTTGATTCAATTTTTCGTTGTGCTAACTCAGCTTGTAAATAAACAGTATCACTCAATGCCAGTATGGTATGAATATTGGCCTGCAGTTCGCTCTCATCACTACGAATAAACCTTGAAAGGTTAATGCCGAGCTTCTGCTTTGAATTCCACAGATGTGCTGCAGTTACGGAAGTGCCATAGATTGTTTCTGCGGTAACAAGAAGTTTTGAAGGAGCAATGAGCGTTCCTTGCAGTATATTACTGTCCTCCAGATAACTGGCTTCCAAATTGTAGGTTTCGTGGGAATGTGTCCATTCAAGAGCCTGATTGACAAGGGCAGTGTGATCAGGAAGTCCTAACCCATGATTTATTCTAAAATGACCACCACGCACAACCCAGTTTTCATTTAATCGCAATAAAGCGTAGTGGGTGCGGGAGTATCCTTTTACCTCGCTGGCGCTTGAATCCATTGGTTTCCACACTCCAGCGCTTGCGACCAGAGCCCAGGACTCTTTTTCAATGGCGCCTTCGATTTCTGATTGCATGAGAAAAAAACGACCCTTTTGTAATGACTTTGAGTCATTGATCAATTGAATCATTCTTATATGCCCGCCAATTTGCCACCAAGGTGTCTCTGCCTCGAGGGAATCACTTGGATTTTCAGTCTTTTTAAAACTATATAATTCGTGGGCTAAAGTCTTCCCGTAGGGGGTGAGTAATCCTCTCCCGCTTGGGCTAAAGTGACAGGTGGTGCAACTGAGGTAGCCATGTCGTGACGTTTCTGGGAAGGCGAGTGCATTGGTTGAGGCAAGACCAGTTACAATTAATAATCCAAGTGCAAATTTCAAGAATTGGGTCAAAGTCCCTCCCCGCAGTATTTTAATTGGCTAGAACTATTTAATAAGTCTAGTTGTTAGGTGCTCCGGCGCTAATCCAATCGCGGATGGCTTTTTTTTCTTCGGCACTCAGTGGACTATATCCATCTTCTGGTGGTGGCATTTGATCCTTACCATCCTCCCGTTCAATGGAAATGACCAGCATACTTGAGTCGGGGTCATTTGGAACAACGATTTCTTTGCGAGACTCTTCTTCGCCAAACAGCAACTCGTTATAATCAGTTAACTCCAATTCACAAGAGCCTTTACTGTGATCTTCTCCGGAGTGAATCGTTGCGCTACTACAGAATGGACTGGTTGGTTCATGGCAATCGCCACAACGAACTTTAAAAATACGATCTCGAATAGAGCTAAAGGTGGGTTGGAGTGGTGGTATTTCTGGCTCCGCAATTTTACCCACGTCAGGTGCCCCGGCATCCAGCCAAGCGAGCAAGAGGCTGCGCTTGTCGGCAGGTAGAACCCTTCGCTTTGGCATAGACTTTATAACAAAGACTGTATTTCTAATCCCATCCAAATGGGCCTTCACTTCCGGATAGTCTCTTAACAGCGGAAGTTGTTTTCGGTGGCAGCTAAGGCAATATGGCTCGATGACTTCATTGAGAATTCTGTTAAAGCCTATGGCCTCTCCTTCGGCTTTAGTAAGCGGTGACTTTCCGCCTTTGGTCGAATCATCTTTGAACCGGGTGTAATTACAACTCAGTAAAGAGAATATGATTGATACCAATCCCAATCGCAAAGTCACCGTTGGCCTCCTTATGGGATTACTTCTTTACTTAGAAGTTTGCCATTGAGATCCAAATTTAAAATCAGTTTGGCGGTGGTTGTTCGTGCCGTAATACGAAGTTCCGCCCCTACTTTTCCATTTAGGCTTTTTTGAGTCAAAGTAAGAGAATGAAAATCTACAGCAAAAGGGCGCAATTGATCATTCTTAAGATGTTCATCAAGGACGTGATGTAGGCCAGCTTCTGCCAAGGACACAGGATCTTTGCCTGACCATGCGACATCAGGTCCAGCGTTGCCAGCCTCATTAACCTGGTGTTTTAACACTTTTCCATTCTGGTCGAGTAAAATGGAAATGCTTAAAGCGGCTCCGTGATGGGGAGCTGTTTGAAATGAAGTGGCGGCAAACTTTCCTCCTGAGGCGTCATTAGCCGGAAGCTCCACTAGCTCCAGTTTTTGAAACTTAGATAAATAGTTTTTATCAATTTTCTTAAGTACGACTAAACGATCAATTCGATGGCAGGCAAGTTCAGCAGCTTTAATGGCCGTGATTACTTCGGCACGGGCATCATGTGCCATTAGGGTCAAAGATGCAGCGACGAGTGATAAAACAAACGATTTCATAATTACTCCCCATTTTAGAACGATTTCGAAGACGTTTAGACACTTAGTCGATTTTTCTGCTTAGGGAAACAATTTTTGGATTGGTATTGTGGAGTTCATTACAACTCCCTGAAATCATTACAAGGCCTGCAAGCACCAGTCGTTTTTCATGCAGCCAGTCGGGGGGGGGCATTCTCGACTGGGATGGAGTGGTGAATGTGCTTGATTTCTTGTTTTTACCCTCGGAATCTAATGAGAGGTGCCCTTTTTCCTGTGTGGGGGTGTCGCAAATGGGTCGAATGGCAGAATGTTGGTGAGGACTACCTTATGAAAAAACGATGGTGGATAGTTATTGCCTTAGCAATTTTTTTGGTTATTTTTCAGGTGGGCCGTAATGAGTTTATTGAGCCTAACCCCGTCACACAGCCATCATCAAATGAGCTTCTCAGAGACCCCTTACCATTCCGAGTTGCTGGAGAGATGCCCGCTCAAGCAAGGTTTCTGTATCTGGTTAATGCACGAAATACGGTGACAATGAATAAAACTAAACTGTCCGAGAAACATCCCTACTACTACAAAATTGAAATTCAAAAGGGTCAAATTGAGGCTCTGGATCATCTGGAAAATCACATTGCGGATATTCACCACTGTTTGTCAGACCCCCAAAAGAATAAATTGCTTCAAATTTTAAGCAATGCGCAAATTTGTGAGTCACCTGAAATTGAAGCTCCCGTTAAAAACATTCACTGCAAAATGAATTATTCGCTACCTTATGCGATTTTAGAGTTTGTTGGAGCGGACACGGCCAGATTCAATTTGGGAGAAAAAAATACAGCATGTGATTACCCTACGGCCCTCTGTGGGGAAAACAACTCAAACCTCATTGAATGGGTTCGTGAAGTTCTCACCGGGATGAGGAGTTTGGCTTGTCCCTCTCCATAAGGTCATTCAGTAACCTTTGAATAGAAGCATTATGGATTATTTTTAGGTGCCTGTTTTTTCTCAATATCACTGGCCACGCCACGGATTTTATTTCGAATTTCTGCCGGGAGTGAATCGTAGAATGCTTTAGGGTCTCCTTTGGCCTTGTTCAACATTTCCATGACTTTGTTAGGATCATTACCAGCACTTTGCATCACTGCCGAAAAGGCGTCTGATGAAATATTATAAATTTCTTGTGATTGGGCCGAATCTCCACCCGTTACATTCTGGACTTGGTCATCCGCCGCCTTTGCGTTGGAATCTTTTTTAAAAAGTTCCTGTCGTTTTGAGTTATCTTTTAGTAAGTCCTGAGTGTCTTTGAGGGCGTTTTCAATGGCCTGGTCGGTTTGAGCCGAGGACATTGAGCTAATAGATAAGAACGTAAGGCATGCAATCAAAAATTTCATAACCAACCCCTTTGCGCAATTTCACAGAGTCACATTAGTAGAATACGCAAATTTGGATTGGTTCAAAATAAAAGAATCTGAACTGGATCAAAGTGAGATGGCATTGCCCCCACCCCCCCTCCTCCGGTTGGTACTACTAAAAACTAGTGGTGATTCCAACTCCTAAAGAAATAACAGAGTTATCAATGCTTACAAGATCCGTGTTCACTTGGGCTCCATCCCCGACGAACATCGGTCGGGTATTGCCGTGGCTTAAATTCAACTCTAACCACTCCGCGGCCATCCACTTGATCGATTGAATTAGCTCAAGAATCTCATTTTCGGTCCCATCATACTTTGATCCATAAATGTGACCAAATACAAGTGATGCTCCAATAGTTTTGCTAAAATTTAGGTCTGTAATAAGCGCTTGACGAGTGGACCAATCTTGCTGTTTCAGTTGCTCTTCGTGAACATTTTTTCTAAGGCTGATGGTTCCTGTGAAGGCTAAGAATTCGCCACCCATCAAGTCAGGCGTCGTTGCTAGGCCGAAGGCACCTCCATAACCAAATATCATCTTATCGTTATTGATCTCACCTGGTGTGGCAGGTAAATATCCTAAGAGCGAATAACTAGGAGCTAGGTACCCGCCCCAAGCTTCTCCAGGAAACTTCAAGCCAAGCTGAAAGAGGGCAAGCTCGTTCTTGCCATGATTATTTAAATCAAAACCACCGATGATTTTGGCGGCTAAAATACATTTTGCAGTAAAACAAGTGGTTTCAAATGAGGGAACCAATCCGAAATCAATACTTTTCGCGGGATACTCCTCACCGGCGTAGCGGTAAGCCGAATTACTATATCCCACTTGAAGCTCGTTAGAGAATCCGATCTTTTGTTCTTCAGAACCGGCAGAGTCAGATTTATTTTTAGTGATCGAAGGATTGGGTCGAGTTTGGATTCCCAGATATTGATCCTGAACATCTTCTTGTTCAGTATTTTGAGCAACCGACTGGGGATTGGTAAAATTAAGATACAATCTGCGTTTTTTTGAGGTCTTAGACGCCTTTGCCACCTTGCCTTTTTGTGGGGATCCTCGTCCTAATGTCGTCTTAGTGAATTCTGCATTGACTTTAGCTAAACCGAGATTGCCGATCAGGCTGATAGAAATAAATAAGGTGTATATATCAATTGATTTCATTTAGGCCTCCACACCCAAGATTAATGCATTCTCGGTGCCGTCCTAAGTTGCGACAAAAGCATTAGAATGAGGAATTGGGTGTCTAAGAATAATACAAAAGGCCTGAAATTGTGATTTTGAATAGAACTCTACAGTTCTCAAGCAAATTTTTTTCTATGATGGTATTCAGTTAAATAGGATTCTGCCCGATAAAAGGTCAGTTGTGGTTTGGGAAGTCGCCAGTTACAGGCTCTCCAATCCAGTACAAAGTAGGGAAATTAGATTTGGCCCTGAACGTCGCAGTGGATTGTGTTAGTTTTTTGGATGAGGATTAGTGATCTTCGTCGCGAGAGGAATTGGGTATGAACAAACAACTTAGAATCCTATTAGTGGACGACTTTGAGATGATTCGTTCACTTTTAAAACAAGCATTGAAACAACTAGGTTATACAGACCTAACAGAGGCTGTGGACGGAGTGGATGCCGTCGAAAAAATTTCGAAAGCACAGGAATCAGGCCAGCCTTTTGATTTGGTCTTTTTAGATTGGAATATGCCCAAGATGACGGGGATTGAAGTTGTGCAGAAGTGCAAAGCGGATCCAACCTATAAAAGTTTGCCTTTCATTATGATAACTGCGGAGCGCGAACAAAAGAGCGTAGTTACTGCGCTCAAAGCCGGAGTTTCTGACTACGTCATTAAGCCATTCTCTCCCAAGCAGTTAGCAAGTAAAATTGAACGCATTTTAACGACGACCAACGCTGCTTGATGAGAGCGAAGAGGCAGCGAAAATGAGTGCAGTGCTTAAAGAACCAGAAACCCATATGAATCTCGATGAATCAATGGTAAAAACCATAAATCGAGCGGTTATGGAGACGTTTAGTTCGTTCATGGGATTTACCCCCGTACTAAAACATTCTGAAAAGTGCGAAAAACCATTTAATGATGGTTATGAAATTTCGGGTTTGATCGCTTTTATTCAGGACTCAATTGAAGGGACTCTGGCTCTACGCTTTCGCCAAGACTCAATCCTAAAACTCTTAGGGCGTGTGTACGGAGAAGAACTATCAGTTGTGGATAATAGGATAATTGGCGGTGTTGCCGAGCTTGCCAATGTTATTCACGGAATTGCCAAGGAAGAGTTGAATACCCAAGGCCACCATTATCAGATGTGTCTTCCAGTTGTAATCATCGGCAACAATCATTCTGTAGTGACGGCACTGAGCGGTCAGAAGCTGATCCTTACTTATGACCTTGATGGTGAGGAAGCTGTATTAGAATTGGTTTTACATAAACAATAGTCCACGGGAGGGAATATGAAAACGTGTCAAGTGACACTTACAAAGAAAGATTTTGCAGCATCGGACTTGGCCAAAGTTCAATCAGCGCAGCCGAATTGGGTTACGGTTTTTGGTCACCCATCCTATTTTGAAAGTGGAGATTTGGGAGTTCGTCTCAAAGCTGTTTTTCCAAACGCAGAAATTATTGGCTGTTCTACTGCGGGTGAAATTAGTAACGATGGTGTGTTTGACAATCGACTCGTAGTTACGGGTGTTAACTTGAATCGTCCAAATCTCAAGGCGGGATGGTGTGAAATTAATGGGCTTGCCGATTCGCGAAATTCAGGAAAGACCCTGGCGCAAAAGCTTTCGAAACAAGGATTGAGTGGCATTTTTGTTCTTTCACAAGGTGTCAATGTCAACGGCAGTGAACTCATTTCGGGAATCAAAGAAATGGTTGAAGGTGACACAGTTATCACTGGTGGACTGGCCGGCGATGCGGGTGCGTTTCAAAAGACTTATGTACTTTGCAACGACAAAGTGGGTTCGACTATCACTGCAGGACTCGCGTTTTAT
>JBILOD010000319.1:0-5209 GCA_044374645.1 Pseudobdellovibrionaceae bacterium
AATTGACGCATCATCCGAAACAGATGAACAGGTAATTTACCATATTTTTGATCAGGGGTTTTCTACCCGCAAGACTGCTACAATGACATCAGGGCGTGGAGTGGGAATGTCTGCTGTTCTAAAGGTCATCCAGAGTATGGGTGGCACCATCACAGTTCATTCCGTCGTACGCCAGGGTACGACGTTTGAAATCACAGTGCCTTTCATTCGGGAGCTCAACTCAAGTATGGTTGAACTTTTAAACAGCGGAAATGACAGCAATACCCAGCGCGCTGCTGGTTAGGTCTAGTTTTAGCTCCGGCTTATTTAGAAAATATCAAAACTGCCGATAAGTTTATTGAACTATAAGGTGGTTTATCGGTGAAGTTTGAATTGAAGCCCGACATTTTCGATAATTTTATTGATGCCGTTTGCATCATCAATGAAGAGCTTCATCCTGTTTACTTTAATCCGAGTTTTTCAAATCTCATTGAAGTGACTTCGTTGGCCGGAATTCGAAAGAAGACGATTTCAGAATTAGTTAATGCCGATGGATACGATTGGGATCGAGTGAAAGCTGGTACCAAAGCGCTTCTTGAGTCACCAGTGCGTGAGGTTCCTTTCAAAACCAAATCTCGCCAGGGCCGAATGCAAATTACCTGGAAAAGTATTCGTGAAACTGATGGCAGCTACAGGGTACTTATCTACTTTAAGGATGTTTCTCTTGAAGAAGTGCTAGCGAGAAAGTACCATGAAGAGCTTTCAAAAAAAGAAGAAACTATTAAGGCTCTTGATCAGCACCTATTTCAAATTTCTCTCATCAGAGATGTTTTGGAACGTACGACGACGTTTGATGACCCATTAGTAATGTTGCGCAATCTGTTTACGCACCTTTCGGGAATTCTGAAAATTGACTTCGCAATGTACTTAAAACAGGAAGCCAGCGGTTCAGTTCCTCATCTCTTGGCTTATTCCGATAATGGTGAGTTGTCACAGAAGGAAATTAGGGATCTGTCAGAGGTGATTAAACCGAACCTACTTAATAACAATCTCTATCGCCAAAACATTGGAAACTTTAATTGGTTGAGCTTCAGATATTTGGATGATTCCGACCGCCAGAAATTTTTTGTATTTGCCAAGAGTTCCGAAATTTCCTACGAAGACGAAAATCTACTAGAGACAATTTGTGAGCCGCTCAGCTTTTCCCTTGATAATCGGGAATTGTTTAAAAAAGCAATGACCGATGAAATGACTGATTTATACAATCATCGTTATTTTAAAGTCCGTCTAGAAAATGAGATGAGGGAGCACGGAGAACGCAAAAAGACCCTGGGACTCTTGTTGCTCGATATTGATCACTTCAAAAAGGTGAATGACACTTATGGACATCTTGTAGGTGATATCGTTCTCAAGGCTGCGGCAGTTTGCTTGAAAAACTTTTGTCGTTCCACTGATGTTGCTGCTCGATATGGTGGTGAGGAGTTTGCCCTTATTTTGCCAGGCATTGATACCAATAGTATCGTCAGCCTTGGAGAGCGCCTTCGCCAGAATATTGAATCCTTGGTGGTTCCAGTCGCTGGGATGGACCACCCCCTCAAGATTACCGCAAGTATTGGGCTCAGTATCTTTCCTCAACATGGCACCAATACTAATGATTTAATTGCAAGAGCTGATGAAGCTCTATATGAAGCTAAACGATCTGGTCGAAATAGGGCTTTGTTAAATACAAAAGCTGCTTGAATGGATCAGCTAAATGACTGGGGGGCGTTGGTTTTTCACCTTCCTGCTACGAGGTCTTGAGCGGCCACTATTTTGGTTAAAATTTTTCCCTCCGATAAATAGCAAAGTGCAAAGCGAATAGTCTCATTCATTGGGCAGTGACCTGTATTTATGAGTGCCATCGCATAGAGCTGCAATTGCTGAAAAGCTTTTGCCGCATACTTACTTGCACCCGTTTTGTAGTCGATGATCCAAAGATTTCCCTGGTGATCTTTGCCCCAGAGGTCAATTTGTCCGCCAATGACAGTTTCAGCAAGCTTAATTCGGAAAGACCATTCTGCAAAACCGTTTTCCATGACTTCAACCAAAGGGACGCTCGCGGTACTGATAAATTTTTGCAAATCACTATTTAGAAGTGATAAATTTCGGGAACAAGAAAAACTTTCTAAATGTCTATGTGCTTGCAGGCCAAACTGAATAGCACTTACATCAAAATCAACTGAATCATTAATCTTTTCACTTTGCGAGTTCTTTTGCAGTAGCGCGGTAATCGTAGTATTCAGGGGTGTCGATGACGACGGCCCAACATAAGGATTCAACTGTTGAGGCTTAGGGATTGAATGACTTGGATTGTAAGGTTTATGCTCAAGGTCGTTTACATGCTCAATTGTGAATTCGTAATGCCCCCTATCACTTTGAAAGCGGCCAATGCCTTTAGATACAAAGTCTTGCAGATGGCGTGCCCATCCGGTGGCAGATATCTCTTCCTGGTCTTCTGGTGGAAAAAAATGCAAAGTCTTCTTTGCACGGGTAATGGCCACATAGAAAAGGCGCTCAGATTCTTCGGCTAGGAGTGAATGAATTTCTTCGGCAATCTTGTGGGCAAAAAAACTGGGGTGAGCACTTCGTGTGTCAGTCTCCATCAAGCTCACCGACCAAAAACGACCCTCTAAATCAGAGCTCCAGAAATCACTGCCTTCCTTTTTGCGACTGTGATTCAGAAAAGGAAGTAATATGTGATCAAACTCAAGCCCCTTTGATGCGTGAATGGTCATCATCTGAATTTGGTTTGATTCCCGAATGGCCCGGGCTTCATTTTCATTGTTTGTATCAGTCTGTAGATCTGTATCCATTGGGTCAGTGTATTTGAGTGTTCCCTGGCGCGATTGTTCATTGATGTGATGAATGAGCTTCCATAGGTTACCTTCTTTGCGGCCGCTGGGATCTCTTGCTGTGGCGTCGTTAAGAGCACTGGAGTTCAAAATCAACTGTTGCCAAACTTCGATATGCCCGAGTGTGGGTAATCGTTGGATCGCTTCTCTCAGCTGTGTTACGACTGGATCATCCATTTGTTGCAATTCATGCCATAGCGGGCCCTTATGGCGTTGGCTCAAGGTTAGTAGATTTTCGTCTGTTACACGAAACCAAGGCGAGCGGAGCAGTTCGATCAAATTGGTGTTGTCATAGGGGTTCACTAAAAACTGCCATAGGGCTAATGCATCTCGCACGGCACGATCATCTAAAAAATGACCCTGGGATGAAATCTGAGCGGGCAAATGAGCAGCTTGTAGGTGTTCGTAAAGTTTTTGAAGCTCCCGATTCTCACGGCAAAGAATGGCAATGGCCGCCGGTGCCACTCCCTCACTGAGCAAATTTTCAATCACTTTGACCACTCCGTCAAAGTGGACTGGCTCTTCCTTAGGGACCAAATAAAAATGCCCGGTCAGCAGATGGGGGGTCTTTTTTTCTTCTAATGACTCCATAGGAGTAAATTGGTGTTTATTGACCAGGTCCATTAGGTCATTGATGAAATACAATGTTGGCGTTTGCGAACGACGGTTGATTTTTTTGGTCTCGACCCGCGCTCCCGCTTCGCTGAAGGCAGTTAGTTTTTCATGGAAAACTTTGCTTCGAGCGCCGCGAAAGAAGTAAATAGACTGCTGCGGGTCGCCCACAACATAGTGTGGGCAGTCACCAATAAGTTTTTCTAGAATGGCCACTTGAACGGGGCTGGTATCCTGATACTCATCAATGAACCAGAAGTTCCAAGACTCAGAAAAAGCCTTTGTTGCCTGTGGAAAGTTTCTGAGGATATAAAGGCTCAGCAGTTCAAGGTCTTCAAGCTCGAGTTCTCCCAATTCAATTTTTTTCTTGAACCAGGATTGAGTGAAAGCAGGGGCTAGCTCAGTTAGGACTTTTTGGTATTGAAAATGCTGTTCGAAGTGGGTGCGAGAGGTCCAGAGATCGTCCGTTAGTTCCTCTAAAATTCCATAGATGATTTTTTTTGAGTCTTTGGCGGATTCATCCCATGTGGTCATCGACCCAAAATTTTTAGGGAAATTTCGAAAGGCGTCTTTCAGCTGATTGAGTTTATCCCAAAGAGAGGATTCAGTATCAAGAATAGATTCAATGGAACTAAGGCCAGCCACTAAGCCTTTAAGTGCTTCGCTCTTTTTTGATTTTAACGAAAGTGCTTCGATCAAGGGTCGCAAGTCGCGAGTTGCCGTCCTTAGAATTTGAAGCTGATCCTGCCAGTATTGAAAAAAAACGTCTTCGGGTAGAGGCCGTAACTCTGGATTAAGTATTGATGCCCTATGGTGTTCCAATAAAAAGTGTTTAACCCTGTGCCAGCCAAAGGTCTTTACAAGTTCTGACATTGCGGGGGCTTCTTTGAGTAGGCCATGGAGAACTTCTGTGAGAAGTCGATCCGCTTTTGCAACCACTTTGAAATCAGGATCCAATCCGATGGTGGAACCATGCTGCCGCAAGAATTGATTGAGTACACCATGGATAGTGGAAACCATAAGAAGACCGGAACTTTTTAAGAATTTAAGAAATAACTCACCAAAATCTGGTTCCGTTCGTCTTAACTCGAGTGCTTTAGCAAGAAGTCGTTCACGCACTTCTTGGGTGGCTTTGCGAGTAAAGGTCGTAACGACAAAACGAGGAAGTTGCCCTTTATGAGTTTGCGAGTATTCACGAACTAGTTCGACGATCTTGTGAATAAGACCATAAGTTTTTCCTGCGCCGGCACCGGCCTTGATCATGGTATTTACGAATTCTGATGGGGGGACCGACATATATGTCTCCATGGGCATTTTTTGCACTCTGTTTTAGGATGAGGAATTGCGCGAAAATCACCTTCTAGTATCTTGGTGGCAGTGCCATTGAGAATTTCACGAAACTCCGTCACAAGGGCTTGTTTCGCCGTGCTGGTGATTTGGCTCTGTTTTGTCGGTGTTTCAACTAATCCTTCCGAGACTTCCGCCAGAGTAAAACCCTTGCGAGAGAGATCTTTCATGCTGAAGTAATGGGCGGCAACAACATTGGTTGGTGGCATTTTAGTTTTCTCGGCAACTTCTACCATTCCGGTCTCAACACTATCAAGATAGGCCGGCAATTGAAATTCGAGATTTTGTAGCCACGAACTAGAGTTTCTTTTGCCTGAGGTATCGCTCTTATAATCAATGACAATAGCTTCATTGCGATCTTTGGAAACATCAATGCGGTC
>JBILOD010000583.1:0-2669 GCA_044374645.1 Pseudobdellovibrionaceae bacterium
TTTATCAGCGCAGTCAGTCAGGAAAGGGTTTTCAGCTTATGGAACTTGAAAAGAATTGGCGCAAGATTCCGAGGTCTGGTGTTGATCGGTTTCATAATAACTTCACACAGCCCACCAAAGAGTATGCGCTCTTTAATAATCCCAAGGTTCTCACGGAGGCCTGGTATCCGGTGCTCCCTTCCAAGAAAATCAGAAAAGAATCGGCCCAATCATTTGTCATTGGTTCTCAGAGAATTGTTATCTATCGCAATAAACAAGGATTGTTGGCGGCCATGGATGCCTTTTGTCCTCATATGGGCGCGGATTTGGCCAATGGCAGGGTGGTGGGTGATCGTTTGCAATGCTACTTTCATCAATGGGAGTTTGGCCCCGATGGCGCATTGGTGGGAATTCCCTGTAAAAAACATCCTCCTAAAGTTAAAAACCAAGCTTATCCTGTTGAGGAAAAGTATGGATTCGTTTGGGTGTACTCGGGGCCAGAAGCACCGTATCCGGTGCCCAATCCGCCAGGACTTGAGGGCGAAGAAGTCACTGGATTTTTTCTGGCGAAACCAAGGCTCTTTGTTCATCATCATGTCATGATGGTGAGTGCCATTGATTTGCAACATTTCAAAACGGTTCATCAGCTCGATGCTGAATTTCAATTTGATGTGCAGAATCGCAATCGCGATCAATACCAGTGGAATGTGGTGGGAAAGCTTCCCCATAAGGGCTGGCGCTCTCGGATTGCGAGGTTTGTTTTGGGTAGCCATTTCGAATATAGTGCGCTGTTTGCAGGAGGAAGTATTGTCAGCATCAATTATGGGAATTCGCCCCATTGGCGCGGGCGCACCAATGGATGGAAGCTTCCCTCTGTCCACATTCTTTGGGGGTGTGTGCCCCAAAAAGAGGGGGTCAGTGATGTGTCTATTTTTTTGGTTCAGAGAAAAGCCAAGTCTGTTCTTCAAAGAATCCAAAACGGGTTTAATTTTGCATTGTCCCTGTTTGTATTAACAGTCTTGCGTGATGATGATGTCAAGGCGTTTCCGCACATGCGTTTTGATCCTAAAACGCTCATTGAACAGGATCGTTCGGCGGGTTTATTGATCCAACTCTTAGACAAAGGGAAGAAATCTCAATGGTCCTTCGAAAACTAACTCTTTCAGAATGGTTTTTGCGCTATCAATTGCTGAAACTGCAGAAACATCGTTTTTATTTACCCATAGAGCTTAATCTCGATGTCACAGATTTGAACGCCTTTTTCAAGGCTCGGGAGATCAGGTTTCCGGCGACTGCTTTAATGGTGAAGTTGGCGGCCCTATTGCAGGGTGAAGCACCCTACACCCACCGCTTGATCTTTCCAACACTCTTTGGTCCTAGACTTGCGGAGGCCACGGAACCTATTGTGAATTTGCCCATTGTCATTCGTCATAAAAAAGAAGAGGTTTTGAGTGCGATTTCTATCCCTGGGGGGCATCAGAAAACGCTCTTGCAACTCACGCAGGAAATTAAGACCGCTCGCGAGAAATCCCTCGAATCCTATCCCATTGTTAAATTTGTAGTAGAGAGTCAAAATACATTTATTAATCGGGTGTTGCTGCGTGGACTCTATTATTTAGCGTATTGTGTTCCTCAGAATTACATCAAGCGAAAAGGCGGTGGCATCTGTGTGAGTAGCCTTTTTAATAATCACTCTTCGGATCTTAATTCCAGGCCTTATGCCTTTGGCCCGACGGCGCTGACGTTGTGTTTTTCTTCGCTCAAAGAGGAGCAGGGCAGGGCGATGCTGAAAATCGGTATCGGTTACGACCACACGGCTTTTACTGGCAATGAACTCCTCAAAGGTTTAGCTCATTTGAGTGAGATCCTGGTGAAATATCAGAAGGATTTTTTAATTCACGAGTCCCATCAGTGGGTCAATAAGGCGGCGCCTCTGGCTGATAGTTCCAAAGAGCCTCCGGGTCACTTTGCCTGAACCATTTCTCTTCGGCGACAGATTGACCTTTGATGGTGATAATATTCAAAAGAGAAGTGGCTCGAAACTTTAAACTGAGATTTTCTAAAGGAGAGAACAATGTTTAAGAAGTTAGCTTTGGGTTTTGGAATCATGGTCGCTGGTGTTTTAATTTTAGCAGCCCTTCGATCACCGACAATGCAGGTCAGTCGTGAACTTCTGATCAATGCGAGTCCGGAAACCCTATTTCCATATATTAATAACGCACAAAAGTCCTATGACTGGATGCCATGGGCTGAGGGCGATCCCAATATCGAGATCAAATTTTCAGGTCCGTCTGAAGGAGTTGGCTCCAAGTCGAATTGGAAAGGAAAACAAATGGGAGTGGGTTCTTCAGAAGTGACTGAAAGCATACCTAACCAAATTGTCAAAACGAAACTTGAGTATACAGAGCCCTTTGAGATGTCGCAATTGGCAGAGGTTTCTTTGACTCCCGCAGCCGGAGGAACTCTTGTTAGGTGGAGTGTCAGAGGTAGCAATAACTCCCTCTTTCGTGTCATCGGCCTATTTATGGATAGCGACAAAATGGTCGGCGGAGAGTTTGAAAAAGGACTCAATAGACTCAAGGCCTTGACTGAAAATAAGTAAAAGCGCTCATAAAAAGATTAATCACTCAACACACATTTAAAAGATGGACCGTCTTTGTGCCGATATTCAGTTGGCCACGGGCGCACTC
>JBILOD010000338.1:0-4949 GCA_044374645.1 Pseudobdellovibrionaceae bacterium
CGCAATAGCAGGCCTTACCTACTTGATGATACGTCTCAATCGACAGCAACTTGAATTCCAAAAAATTGAAGCGCAAAAGTTATTAGAAAAAGCAGAGGCTTTGGGCAGTTTGGCCTGCCAAGTTTCGCACGATATACGGAGTCCACTCACGGCGCTAAATATGTTGGTTGGCAGTATGGGTAACCTCCCAGAGGAACAACGCTTCATTCTTAGAGGTGCGACTCAAAGGATCAATGACATTGCAAATCAACTTTTAGCGTCTGGTCGGTCTAAGTCGTCCACCTCAGAGCCTGCAAAAGTTCCTTGTGGGATTAGTGATGTTAAAATAGACCGAATTTTGGTGCCTTCTGTGGTTGATCTCTTAGTTTCTGAGAAAAGGGTGCAGTTTCGAGATAAATCAGGAGTCCGGATAGAATACGACTCAAGTCAAATCTATGATGCATTTGTCGATTTTCCGGCCAATGAGCTTGGAAGAATTTTATCAAATCTCATTAATAATTCAGTTGAGGCTTTCCCGGATGAAGGTGGTGAAGTAATGTTATCACTCCGAGCCTACAGTTCACATATTCAAATAATTGTGAGTGATACCGGAAAGGGAATTCCTCGGCATGTTCTCAGTAAGATAGGTACTAAAGGTTTTTCGTTTGGAAAATCAGGCCCGGAGAGTGGGTCTGGGCTTGGTCTCTATCATGCGAAGACATTATTAGAGCGTTATAGAGGCCGCCTTGAAGTTATAAGCAAGGAAGGGGAGGGTACAATCATCTCGGTGACAATTCCTCGTGCTGAGTCTCCTGGGTGGTTTTTGCGAGAACTCAAAATTGGGGATAATTCCACCATTGTCATAGTGGATGATGATTCTGTGATTCACGAGGTTTGGAAGAAGAGGATAATAGATTTAAAAAAACAAATCAGTGTTATTAGTTTTTCATCAAGCAAGGGTTTTCAAGACTGGTTGAGTGGGCAAGAACTTGTCCATCGAAACTTTTTTGTTCTTATGGACTATGAATTTTTAGGTCAAAAGGAAAATGGCCTTGATATTATAGGGCGGCTTAATTTGGAAACTAAGTCAATTTTGGTTACAAGCCGTTATGATGATCCCATCCTACAGCGCCAGGCCGATTTGAAACGATTGGCAATCATCCCAAAGTCAATGGCTACCGTAATTCCGATATCTTGAAACTAAAATCTTTTGGCATTTTCACAAAGGTGACCAATAGTTTCCAGTATTAAAGACATTTCGTTTGGTTATTTCAATCGTTAGTTTATTCTGTGGATCCTGTTCCAGACGCCACTCCAGAGGCATCGACCAACAGATCATTGAAAACGAAATTTTGAGTATTGCTCTTGGAGGAGTGGTGTTTTGGGGCGCCCTTCAGCCACACTGCCAGAACGATCAGATGTTTTATTGTATTGGGCGTCAAATAATCCGTGAGTATATCGCATGAAATTTGAGAGACTGGCTGACCCATTTTTATAAGTTGTGGCCATATGAAAGTGATTCCCCATGATGCAAAAGGCATTAATCTGGACATTTTTTTGCTTGCGATATTCGAGGTCTCTTTCGATGCATTGAAAGTACATGTTTTTGATGGGTTGGTCATTGAGATAGAAGTCTCGATTGTGGCACCGCCAATAGGCATGGACAGTGCCAGAGTCGGGATAGAGTTGAATGGATCGATTGAGTCGCATGCTGGGGTGGTGATGCAGGGGTAGAACCCTTGTGAGAATGAACTAATTTGCAATGGTTTTAAATCTGAGAGGGAATTCGGAAAGTGGGCTTCGAGGCCTGGGCTCCGTCCCTGGAAGCCCCCGTCCCCGAAAGCTCGCGTAGTGTTTCTGAGACGCCTTATTTTGAAGAGCTAATCAAGCGGACGTTCACCGTGCAGTTTGTATTCAAATGTCAGCATTCTAATTTCGAACTCACTCCAATAGAATCCGTGTTTATTATCCTTGAAAAGCCACGGATAGGCTTTTGCAGATTCTAAAATCATTCCTGCATTTTCGATTTCAGAAAGCCTATAGTGTTTTGATCTAAAGAATCCGGAGATTGGCTCAAGATATTTTCTAAAATCGCTGTCTAAAAAATCGGCAATTTCACTTGTCGACTGAGGGAGAGAATCAGAAATATGTTTTTTATAGTCTTTCAGCAGAAGTTCTAAATCTGGAATAGGAATTTGAAAGCGTTCCCAAACTGTGTTTTGAAGGGCAATTTTCGTTTCTAGATTCATGCATATTATTTGACGGTAAATTCAATCTAATGTCATCAAGGGATTCTGTTCCGCTTTCTTGTTATGGTATGTCGCGCTAAAAAAGCTTGGACGAAAGGAATCGGGGCACGGACTCCGTCCCCGAAAGTTTTAACATCTGGTTGCGAGGTGCAGAGCAGGGCTCTGCGCGCACTGTCCATCAGTCTTTCTGAGTATGACTTAAAGACTGCCAGCGATATTTGTTATGCTGCGAACAACAGAGAATGATGTTACCAGCGGAATGGTCACCACCCACACTCCAGGGGCGGACATGGTCGAATTCCAGTTGAAACTGAGAACCACATTTTAATTTAGTATTTGGGTCTATAAATTGGCAGCGCCCTCCATCTCGTTGCCACACAAATCGTTTTACCGAAGTTGGAATAGTTCGAGTAACGACCTTGGTTGATTGCAGGGATTTGTTAGGATTGTTGCTCTGTGACTTCATCGATGAAGTTGAAGTGCTTGGGGAAGATGCCGTAGCGGACTTTGGAGTGGTGCTCGGATTAGAATGTGTAACCTTACGAGTGCTGAGACCTTTAGTGATTTTGATTTCTCGGATGGCCAATGGAAGAGCTACTTTGAGAATGTCTGATAGTTCCCCATTAGGGTATTTATGCGATAGCAAAGCTTTGAGTTCATCAATCATGTTGATCAGTTCAGGGCCGGCCTCAATCGTGATTATTTTGGGTTTTGGTTTTGGAGATGGGGGAGGGAGGCCCTGTGCCTCCGCCTTACGAACTTCAAGTTCATGCTTTTTTGTTTGGAGGGCCACTTCAAGTTTATGGGCCGGTGCAAGGGCTGCCACGCCGAATAGTTCCCGTTGTTCAGGCAGAGAGAGTGGCGCTTCTGATTGGTTTTTGAGGACTTTGTTCTCTTGATTTATGAAGCTCTGAGTTTTGGCCAAGTTGTTTAGACTGAGTTTGTTATTGAGTACTTGGGTGCGAGCCTCCGGGACCACTTGCAATGCTTTAAGAGTGTTGAGTCGAAGTTGAGCAGTGCTAGGGCAATAACCTAATTCATCGACGAGGAAGGCAAAGAGGCTTGTGTGTTTTGGAAGGTAGGCACGTCGTCTTGAAATTTCACTGAGATGATCGATGATTTCGAGAGTAAGGGCTTTTTCACGCTGGACCAAAGTTTTAATGTTGATGAGCAATTCGCCAGTCTTGATTGCGGTAAGGCGTGTCTGCATGGTAGCTCCGTTTGGTGAAAGGTTTGGATTAGAGAGTTGTAGTGCTTATATCACGAGTTTTAATCTGAAAAAGTAGGGGCCTAAATGGCTGTGTAAGTGAAGAGAGATGAATGGTAGGGCGGGTGAGGATTGATCGGAGCTGGCGCTTTATGGTGGCTGTCGTGGTGAATAATAGAGGGTTCTTTGGCGGTTCTGCTGATTGAGAAATTCGTGAGATGAATTCGCATCTAAATGCGGTCAAGTGAATTTTTTTGTTTTTGGTTTATATGATGATCTCGTAGTGAACTACTTCATCGATGAACTGAGTTTGATCTGAATTTGAAAACATCGTTTTGAGAAGTCACTCGAGAGGCTTCAATGCTCACTTACATTGTTAGGTAGGCAAAGAATAAACAAGAAAAAAGTTATCCTGTATCCTGGCCCGAATTTTGAATTTTAACCAGCAGTTGTTTGTTGGAATTGAGCAACCTTTTGGCGAAGGTCGTTACCTCAAAAATCCAGAGTTCAGTCCCAATGAATCTTTGTTTAAAATAGGCCGAATACTCAGTTGCATTTTCACCAAGGTATTTGGCAAACAGCTTACGGTAGGTTGATTGGCGCTCCTTTGGAGTTCTTCCTAATTTTAAATACCACTCCGGAATCGTTAGTAGGTGAGTAAACCTAGTTTTGTCGCCGTAGGCATAAAATCCGTAGCTTGAATAAATATAGTACCGTAAGTCGCTGAGTTTTCTAAATTTCGCTCTGATTGGATTTGCCTCAATGTAAAAGTGCACCCTCATGGCATGTTCATCGTCTTGAATGAGTGGAGTCTTAGGTCTCCCTTCAGCCACACTGCCAGACCGATCGGAAGTTTTGTTATATTGGGCGCCAAATAATCCGTGAGTATATCGCATGAAATTTGAGAGACTGGCTGACCCATTTTTATAAGTTGTAGCCATATGGAAGTGATTGCCCATGATGCAAAAAGCATGAATCTGGACATTTTGTTTTTGCTTGCGATATTCGAGGCCTCTTTCGATGCATTGAAAGTACAGGTTCTTAATTGACTGATCTTTGAAATAGAAATCTCGGTTGTGGCACCGCCAGTACGCATGGACAGTGCCAGAGTCGGGATATAGTTGAATGGATCGATTGAGTCGCATGAGTGGGAAGTGATGCAGGGTTATAACCCGTGTGAGAAAGAGCTATTTTGCGAGGGTTCTAAATCTGAGAGGGAATTCGGATTTTGAGAATCGGGGTACGGACTCCGTCCCCGAAAGTTCCTGAATGAGTGGAGTTTTAGGTCTCCCTTCAGCCACACTGCCAGACCGATTCGAAGTTTTGTTGTATTGGGCGCCAAATAATCCGTGAGTATATCGCATGAAATTTGAGAGGCTGGCTGACCCATTTTTATAAGTTGTGGCCATATGGAAGTGATTGCCCATGATGCAAAAAGCATGAATCTGGACATTTTGTTTTTGCTTGCGATATTCGAGGCCTCTTTCGATGCATTGAAAGTATAGGTTCTTAAT
>JBILOD010000340.1:0-4897 GCA_044374645.1 Pseudobdellovibrionaceae bacterium
TCCTTATCTCGATGATGATTTTGCTCTACGTTCGACCTATTTTGGTTATTTCCAATCGGGAAAGCTGGTGGCCGGAGGCCGTTTCATCATTGGTCAAATCCACGAAATAGAAGTTTCACGCTATTTGAAAACGGGTCTACCCAACTATGGCCCCATCACACTGGCGGAAGTGAATCGACTTTGCCTCACCAAGGAAATACTGAACACTCCAATTCTACCGATACTCTTCGTGGAGATTCTTAACCATCTAGCACAACATAAACTCTGTGATCGCGCGCTCACAACGGTTGCCTTTCCAAATCCTGGAGAACTCTTCTGCAAGCTTGGCTTCGATCGGGATTCTGAACCTTTTCGCTACGGTAAAAATGACTTTGAACCTGTATCCGCCGTCTCTTTAGATTTGGGCGATTCTGAGAAACTCAAAAAACTCAAAAATGTCATTGGCAATCTTTATGGCACCCGCATTTAGTGCTGGTAAGAGAGTATGGAGAGCTCTTCTTTTATTTTCGGTCCTCTGCTTCCTGACAGTCAATGGCTGGACGGCGACATTGGATCTAGATACAAATTGGAAGGTCTCCTACAAAAATCAAGTCATCTCTCATCGCTTCAATCTCCTTTGGAAAAACACCCATCTGGCCAACGAGGAACAAATTGAAATCGTTTACACGAGTGATTTCGAGTTCCCCCAAGAGGGTGGATCGATCTTGCACCATCTTATTATTCCGAGCTCATGGATGCCCTATCAGGTAATCCTAAATGGGACCTTAGTGGCCGACAATGGATATTCCACAAACTCCATCAATCGCATTTACGCCAGTCGGCTCGTACCACTGCCAAATTCTTTGTTCCGAACTCAAAACAAACTCATGATTACCGCCAAAGGAGCACCACTCCTCGGAGGCTTTCGATCCGATCAAATCATTATCACAGACAATCAAAGTAAAATCCATCAAGAGCAGCTCAAAAACTTTTACCTCAACGATGTCCATTTGCTTTTTTTTATGATTTCACTCGCGCTCGGGATTTTTTGTTTCATCATCCACTATAAACTCAGGGATGTTTCCTTTAAGTACCTCTACCTTGGAATTGCCTCCATTACGATCCTGCCCTACCATTTGCTGACCACCACATTCTATTCCAATTTTAATTTACCCATCACTGCACCCTTTCGGATTCAGCTTTTCTTTCAAGTCTTATCATGGACTTTCTGGGGTATCTTTTTTCTGTCCAATCAACAATCGGAACGAAGCCAAAACTATTTTCGAAACCTCTTCTTCAATCTCTTATTTGTACCCTATTTAATTTTTGTCGGTTGGGCCGGAGTCTCACTTTCCTATCAGTGGTATTCAACCATCATCGTTCCATGCTTTTTGGTACCTCTCTTTCTCGGCACCTACTGGCTGGTTTCTTTAGCACAAAGAGAACGGAAGCTATTTTTTTTGGCGATTGCCGGTGTTCTCACCGCACATATTTCGTTTCTCAGCGAACTCCTTAATTTAAATCTCTATTTGATTGGCCTCAGTACCACTCTCTTTGGCATTATTGGAAGCTTACTATTTTTGACTGAATACTTTGGCACATCAGAACGAAACAAATCATCTACTAATTTTCTGAGCCAGCTCCTACCAACACCCATAAAAGATGAAGTCAATGAACTCATCAACAAGGGGGCCGGCAAAGATGAAGTGGTTCAAAAACTTCGCGGCGATGGCACCCTCATCAATATCTTTGTGGACATTTGCTCTTTCGGGAGACTCACTCGCGAACTTTCTTCCAAAACAGTCTATGAAACCCGATTGACGGTGTTTAATTTTATCTCAGATATCCTAGTTCAACATGATATCCATTTCATTAAACCCGTTGGGGATAGCATGCACTTTTGTGGCGGAATTTTACTGCACTCGCGCCCCTCGCAAACCCGGATATCAACGGCCTGTATTTACGGAGTGCGCGACATTCTCGACGGCATCGATTCACTCAATGCCGTTTTAAAAGAAAAAAACCTTCCCGAAGTAAAACTAAAGGTCAGCGCCACTATTGGTCATTGTGAATTTGGCTTTGAAGGCACTTCTAATAACCTGCGTTTTGATGTGCAAGGACATTGGGTCAATATCACCAAACGATTAGAAGATCACATGGATAAGAACTTTTACGAAAAGTATGGGCAAAACGTCGCCCTCATTTCTGAAAACCTTTTTAAATTTTCAGAAAACGTCAGCCTTAGAAAACGTTTTTTTGCCACCGAGCGCGTGACCGACAAAGATGGAAAGGTTTATGAGGCACTTGTGGGCCAGCAGTATCAGGAGGCCGTGACCGACCAGGATGTCATGAATGCGATCTTTGGCCAATTCTCCCACCAACGACGTGATCGAGGCTCCAATGCAGCTTAGATCCTATCCTCAAAGACGCAAACATCGACGTAAAGTGGTTTACCGAGGAGATCTTTGTCCTATTCAGATCAACCACAGTGGGCATTCAATTTCAGCGCAAATCGCCGACATTAGCATTCACGGCTTAGGACTCATTATCGAAAAATCCAGTCTCGCCAATACAACTTTGAGCGCCGGAGCCATCATCGAAGTTTTGCCAGAGCTAGACCCAATACAAAAAGCCCCGACCTCCACATCCCCACTTCACTATCAGATTGTTTATCTCCAGGAACTCCAGAGCGGAGACCTCGACTGTGTCAAAGTGGGCCTCATGCAAATAGAGGACAAAACAAAGACACGCGAAAATCGCAGGCATGCACGTCATCGTGCCCCACCCACGGTAAAAACTTTTGTAACGTTCGAACACCCGCTTTTTCCATTGCGCCAAGTCTACGGGGAACTCACTACGATCTCACCCTTTGGCATCTCCATCACAAGCTCTTTGCGCAATGGAGATTTGTTACCCAACCAGAGTGTTCGCCTGACAATGAACTTTCCCCTCAGTGGGATTCTTCGATGCTATGCCCGCATCAACGGTGTGTCGATTTCAAAGGACGGAGACTTTGCTATTTTGAATTTTGTCATCAGTAGCAATCTTCGTGAATTTCAAGAAAAAGCTGTAGAAAGCATTTTGATGTCTCCCAATGCACCTACAATTCGTGAGTTACGGGCTCAGGGATTTGCCATCCATCAAGGTTCCGCAGCCATCAGTTTTGAATATAAATCCGATCAACAGGACCTCCATGATATTGCCTCCCTGAGGATGCGAGCCATGCACCATCAAGGAGAGTTATTGAACGTGCAAGATCCGTTGAAATTGATAGATAGTTACGATCAATTTAGTCGTCACATTATCGCTAGAGTGAATGGCCGCCTTATTGCTTCAACTCGCCTCATTTATAATAATGGACACTCAACCCGAGTGGAACACTCGATCTATGGAGTAAAACTTCCCGATTGGCTCTGGGAGGCCGGCTTTGTCGAATGTGGCCGACTGGTGACAGACCCGGACTATCGAGGTGCCGATCTATTTCTCAATATGATGCGTTTTATCGGCAAAACTATTCTAACCAGTGGCTACCGGTATATGATCTCCAGTTGCACCACAAAACTAGAGCGAGTCTATCTACGATCGGGCTGCCGCAAAATTGGAAGTTTCCGCATTGAAGGAGATCCCAATGAGTGGTCACTCTTAGTCGTCGATTTCGAGAACACCTCCAAAGGAATTGGCGTCAATCCTATCACTTGGAATATTCTTCAGCGTCCTATGGTCGATTATTTAGTTCGAAACAAAACACTCAAACTCAATATCCTTCACAAGGGGCTTCTAAAGTTCTATCGACTCTTTGAACCAATGAGTCGCAAAATCATGGATCAAACCAAAGGGAAGTCGAGTCAATAGACGGCCGATGCCAAAAACCAATTTGACGGGACCTGCAAATTTGTTTGGAACCCTGACCCAAAATTGTTACGATTTCCTTACAAGGTCTATCCGGTGACCGAAGGTCTTCATGAATTAGAACTGAAGTTCAAATGATAGTGGGGTTTATAATGAAAAAATGTTTAGTCGCCTTAGTGGTTATACTTTTAAAATATTCTTCGGCTCAAGCCGAAGTTCAGGTTTACACGGCACTCGTTGGTGGTTCGACCACTATGAAAGAAACTCAAGTCGGTGCCTCTTATAATCATGAGAGTCAATTCTTTGTAGGTCACCTGGGTGGAGCCTTCGGTGGTGGCTATGTTTTTACCACAAACGTTATTGGAGTCGGGTTTAAGGGGGAACTAGCCTGGGTCGGCAATACGGTCGACCGCAAAAACTCCGCCTCCTCTGATAAGAGTTCTTATCGCTTTGAATCTCAACGACTCCTTTCGGGAGTCACCCTCTCTTTGAGGCCAGGCCCTGTGGCGATTGATTTTGAATATTACCCATGGATTCAAAACATGGTCAGTTATTCTGATCAAAAGTCACAAAACCCCTTTCGGAAGGGCGATGATTTAAAAGGAACCGGTTATGGCGTTGGCTTTGCGTTCAAGTTTTTTCCGCCAATGAGAAACTTCATCATGTTTCGAAAGCTAAGCTATAAAAATGTTGAAATGGACGGCGTTAGCAAAACACTGCCCAATGAAAATTTCGATCTTTTGAAATTTGACGAAGTATTAATTGGCTTTGGAAGCGAATTCTAGATAGAAGGAATTCACCTAATAAACAAATCATCAGTATGAATCAACACCTAGAGGTTCTACCATGAAACATGAGACCGAAATCATCGCCACAGTTATTTTTACACTAGCCGTGTTACATACCTTTGCCGTAAAGACTTTTCAACACTGGGCCAAGAAATTTCCCGAAGGATCGGTCGGTGAAAACCTACTGCATTTATTGGGTGAAGTTGAGGTGGTCTTTGGGTTGTGGTCCGTATTCTTTTTTATAGCAGCCTGTTTCAGCGAGTCCTATGCGTTTGCTTTGA
>JBILOD010000341.1:0-4895 GCA_044374645.1 Pseudobdellovibrionaceae bacterium
GCAACTTCAGAAAAATAATCTCGTTCATGGCGTGGATGATTTAATGACCAAAGTTTCTCAGGACGCCAAAGAGATTGAAGTGTTGGCCGCTGAGAAAAATCCAGAAACTTTTGATCGAGCGATGGCCTTAACTCAAACATGTATGCAATGTCATGCAGATCGTCGCATCGGTAGCATCAATGCTCCCCTGGTTTTTAAATCAGTTTTGCGCAAATAAGGGACCCACTTTTAGATCAAATCGATAGGTCTAGTTTTTTGGGTGAGACTTTTCTTTTGTGAAGATTCCTTCATGATGGATTCATGAGTGAGTCTAAGAAAGTCCATCCTTGTCTAAGTTGTGGCGCATGTTGCGCGTCTTTTCGTGTGTCATTTCACAATCGAGAAATTCAGAATGGCGGCCTCTGGAAAGTTCCTGTCGATAGGACTGAGGAGGGCGGAAGCACTTGGTTGTCGATGAAAGGGACCAATAAAAAGCATCGACCAGCCTGTACAGCGCTGAGTGGAGAGATTGGCAAATCCGTAAAGTGTGAGATCTACGAGCATCGACCATCCCCTTGTCGGAACTTTCTGGCCTCCTATGAGGACGGTCGGCATCGGTCACGGTGCGATGAGGCCCGCAGAAAACACGGGCTGAGGCCTTTAGGGCGAGAGGCGTTTAGGGATTTGGAAATCGAGATCCTTCCCCCATGCGGATGACATGTTGTGGGTAAGGAATACTAATTCCCTCTTGCTGGAAACGCGCGTGGAGTGCCTTGATAAACTCGTGCTTGATGGCTGAGGCATCTGTAATTCGCTGTGCACGCAATACCACATTAAAATGAACAGCAAAATTGCCAAACTCTGTGTATGCCATCGCTGGGGGTTGCTGTTTGGATGCAAAGGGGAGGGTGTTTTGAATGAGGAATGCCACTTCCAAGACAACCTGTTCCACTTTCTTTAGATCTGACTCATAGGCGGTGCTCACTGGAATCGTGATGGCGGTATCACTCTCAGGAAAGTCGAAGTTTGTGATCATCGAAGACGCAATTTTTGAGTTTGGAATCACAGCCACGTTGTTGGCAAACAAACGAATGTGGGTGCTTCGCCACCCAATCTTTGTCACAAAGCCCTCGATGCCGCTGTCAATTTTGATGCAGTCGCCGATGCGAAAGGGGCGATCGAGCAAAATATAGAATCCGCTAAATAAATTACTCAAGGTGTCCTGCGCCGCCAGAGCAATGGCCACCGAACCCACACCGAGAGAGGCCAACAGGGGCGTGATGGAAATGCCGAGAGTGTCTAGAACAATGAGTAATCCAATCGAGTAAACCAAAGTTCGAGAAATTGTGCGCAAGAGCGCGCGAGACGATTCTGACATGGTGGCTGGAAGTGATTGAGAATAGATCAGAGCGCAAACCACTCGCTCTATAGCCCAAATCATCGAACTTATGATCATCAATTTGGCCCCAGTCATCAGGGGATTTTGAATCGACGCCATAATAGGGGATATGGTCAAGCTGAAACCTAAGCTCAAACTAAGTAACAACAATTTGGATGGAGATCGTAAGGCGGCGACGATCTTGTCGTCCAGATCTGATGAGGTCTTTTGGCTCCAGAGTGTTAATTGGCGATCAATCAGTTTCCAAAAAAAATAGAAACCGACAAAGGAAATTCCAAAAATACTGAGGGTGATACTGAGTGATTTGATCAAGTTGAGTTCATCGTGGTACATTGTTGTGCTCCCGTGCCCTAGAATATCACCCTAATCTATCTTTAGTCATCGACGAACTCAAATCGATTTTAGTGGTCGATAAAAAGACTTTAGTTCCTCCATCTGACTTGGTAATTTCTCGTAAGTGGCGATCCAACTCTCTGGTGTTTCCATGCACAGCGATATCGGCCAATCCGAATAGGTTTTGAATGTGTCCACGGCAAAACGAAACATGCTGGTGCGAATTTGGGTGTCATAGCGAAGTTTGCCGCTCTCTGACGGAAACATTTCAGCTCGATTGACCCAACTTTTCATTCCAAAGCGTTCGCGCATGATGTGTCGCTGCTCCGGTTGAAATCGAAGCGTGCCAATGGTGACGCCATGGAGATCCTTACGTTGGAAGCGCCCAGTGAGTTCCCGGATCAGTTCCTCGTAGTTTTTTTGCCAGCCCTCATGGAAAATCATTGGATCAATGTGGAAAGCCACCGGGTATCCGTGCGCCACACATTTTTCAGCGGCGGTCAGGCGTTCTTCCAGAGAGGCGGTACCGTGCTCTTCGTTTGCAATCACGGCTTGGGGATTCACCGACCAACTGACCACAACATTGCCGCGGTGGTCACAATCCAGAAATTGCTCCACATGATTCGACTTGGTTTTGAGTTCTAGAATCCACTGCGGGTGTTTATTGAAGAAGCCGATCAGCTCTCGGGTGTACAACGTGAGTGGATCGAGACTCAAGCTATCGATCACTTCACCCGTACCCACACGCAAAGGCATTGTACCTTTGGTGGCGCTGATCTCTTCCAATTCTGCAATGGCTTGTTCCATATTGGAAAAGACGGTCATCACTGGACTGTTCAAGTAGCTTTGCAAATAGCAGTAACTGCAATTCATATTGCATTGAAGGCCGAGATTAAGCACATGGTAATTACAACAGGTGATCGATTTTTTCTGAGAGGCGCCAGGGCACCGCTTAAAGAATTGGCCTTTAAAGGGAGCTACATAGAGTTGGCGCTTGCTGCGATCATATTCTTTCGCCGACATTTCGCCTTGGTGGTCATTGAAAGGTTGGTCCTGAACCCACTGAACTTTTTCGTTTGGAAATAGACTCAGTAAACGCTGAGCGACTTTCGAGGAGCGACTGTCTTCATGAAGGTAAAGTTTGTCGATATTGGAAATTAATTTTTGGACCATAAATCCTCATACTCGGGTTGAGTTTGCAGGTCCTCGCAAACTTGCTGAAGGCGATCTAAGGAG
This sequence comes from Pseudobdellovibrionaceae bacterium, assembly GCA_044374645.1. Classification (GTDB taxonomy): domain Bacteria; phylum Bdellovibrionota; class Bdellovibrionia; order Bdellovibrionales; family Bdellovibrionaceae; genus CAUJGP01. The sequence goes on from JBILOD010000341.1 coordinate 2,948, forward strand.
CGTTTCAATTCCTGTGGATGACTGAAATAGAGTTTTAATTCGACGCCCGATCGATCGCCGCGGCGAGACCAGCGAGCCTCACTCTTGAGGGGCCAAGCCACCTGGCGAATTTTTTCTTCGGCCTGTTGGCTCTGCTTTGTGGCCATGGGAAATCGCAGGGCGTGCAAATGGTTTATCCACGCCTGGGCCTGGTTGGACATTTCGTTGGAGGTTTGTGGAAGTAAATCATTGATGTTTACATCCATCAAAAGGAGATCCACTAAAAGTTCAATCGTGCGGGCTGTCTCAGACTTAGAAAGATTAAACTCTATGATCTGTGGCCAGAAATCGCCAAGAGCCTGAATGTTGGGTAAGGCCCGGAGCGGCGCTAAATCTTGAGGCCCCAATTTCTTCGTCTGCAGCCATTGTTGGACTTTGAGTGGCAAAAGGGTGACTTTCTCAACCACTTCTTGCAGAGTTTCTCTCCAGCGAAAACCATACTGTTGCCAGAGGTTTTCCCGAAGGCCTGGTTGTGGCGGTAACGTCAGACTGAGTCGGGCCAATTCAAAGAAACCCAGTTCGGAGTAGAGTGCTTTAAAGCAGCAAATCAGTGGGAATTCCCCGCTAGTGGTCGAGGTGCTCAACTGAATCGCCACACCCTCGGTTCGATCAAATCCACACAGCAGCTCATTTTCGTAGCAATACACTGGAAGCAATGAGGGCCAAGGTTGCTCGGGCTGAAAATCAAAATTGCGTTGCCCATCTTCAATGGGAAGGACTCGATTCTTATCCTGGGAAGGCACTTGATTTTGAACCAATTTTTGAGAGTGGTCGATCGTCTGTAATGTCATTGGGGCTTGCTACCATGAGGAAGGAGTTTTGGGCAATGTTTGAAATGTTGAGCCGTAGCGCAATGGATTGAATATGTTCTGGATTGTTTGGAGGGTTTCGATACAATGTGAGTATGGCGCACTGGAGAGAATATAGCACTTTATGGTCTGATGTCGTTTTCTTTCGCTACATAGCTGAAGGAGTGGAAAAAAACGCTGATGAAATTTTCGTTTGGGATTTAGATAAAACCTACCTGGATACTTCTTGGGGTGGTTTTTTTGAATTGCTCAAAGTGGCTCTGGAACGGGCCATGTCTAAGAAAAACATTCCAGGTACAAATACTTTGATTCGGAGTCTCGTGGAGCAATGGCAGGTGGACAAATCCCATCGGCATTTCCCGCTGTATTTTATTACGGCCTCACCTCCACAAATGGAAGCGCGCATCAGCGAAAAGCTTTCATTTGATGGAATTTTCCCTTTTGGCTGCTTTTACAAAGATAATCTTCAAAATTTGCACCCCAAAAGGCTATGGCGACTCACTAAACAGGTCGGGTACAAGGTGCAAGCGTTGCTTCAGCTTCGCACTATGCTGAAGCATGATGTGCGGCAGGTGTTGTGGGGTGATGACAGTGAGTCCGATGCGGTGATTTACAATCTCTATAGCGACATTTGCGCGCGTCGCCTCGGGCCTCATGATTTACGGCAAATCTTGGGAGAGTTTTGGGTCACTGGAGAGCAAGTAGACATCATCCTTCAGCTTCAAAGTAGCATTCCAGAGAACGATCCAGTTGAAAAGATCTATATCAATTTAGCGGCAGACACCGATCCGGATTATTATCTTAAATTTGGCCGTCGAACCATGCCTACCTACAATAGCTTTCAAACGGCTCTTGATCTTTATCAGGATAAGCGTTTGGATTTTCAGCGATTGATGAAAGTCGCCAAAGATATGATGGACAACTATGATTTTACCAACGATGAACTGTGTCGCAGCTTCGATGAGCTAGTGCGACGCAAGGTTTTGGCCGAACCGTTTGTCAGTCAAGTGATGAAAGAGCTGCAAGAGGCTGGAGTCATGCCGTCGGATTTTACCCCGTCAGTGACTCCATTCGTGGCTCAGGCAGCGCCCCTGAGTCGG
>JBILOD010000343.1:0-4845 GCA_044374645.1 Pseudobdellovibrionaceae bacterium
ACAGCTTAGAAATGCTGGTGCGCACCTATTTTCATATTGTTGAGAACACAATTCGCGCAAACACGAACCAGTACCACTAAGTACCTTTTCCGAGCGAGCGTTCGATTTCTGAGTCATCCTCTGAATCTTTCTCAGCCTCCAAATCTCGACTCGATGCAATTAAGTTCTAATCCGATACAGTCTCATGACACTAGCCCTGTTTATCTTACTCGCCTTAAGCCAAGAAATTAAAGCCGAATACCGAGTATTCCTTCTCCAATTTCGAGGCTCCAATGGACAAATTCAAAAAGAGTTCCCTAGCACACTTGATCCCTTGCAATACGCCGGCTACTACTCCGTCCCCAAAAACGTGACGGTCCTTTATTCAGATACCTGGATGTGCCCAGGATCCACCGCAGACTTCAAACCGCTCTGTTCCTCACCCAGAAATACTAAACCCGACCTTCCGGCCCCTCCAGCCTCAACACTCCCATCGCCACCGAGCACAGCTCCCCCCATCGAAACCAAGGCCGTTCCATAAAACTATTTTTTTGCCATTTCATAAACCCAGACCAAGGATGTAGTCCAACGTCCCCGTTCATTGTCAGCGCACTTAAATCTATTTACCATAGCCCTATGGACTCCACTAAAATACGCGAAAACCAAAATCATGAATTGAGTCAGCTCAATCAAGACTTTCAGAAACGAAAGGATAAGTTGGTCGAACAACGACAAAACGAAATCGACCAACTTCGTAAATACTACGACGAAAAAGAAGAAAACGTTCGCAACCAGTCTGAAGCCGCCATAAACCACATACGCCAACGCACCAAAGAAAGTGTTGAGGAAGAAAAAACGACTGCCTCCAAAAATATTGAGGGTGTTAAGCGCTCACTGGGAACTGAAAAGCAAGTCTACGAAAAAAACCTCTACCAACAAAGACAACTCCAACAAGAACGACTTAAAAAAATAAATTCTGACTTTGAGGAAAAACGCCAAAACACCGTTGAAGAGCACCATGGGGATATCGAAAAAATCCATGATCGCCACGCCAAATCCTTGAAAGACTCCCAAGACCATTATTCAAAACAACACCAAAAAATCCAAAGCCAAAACGAGCAAAATCTGACTCAGGCTCAAAGCCGTGGACAAACTCAGCTGATCAAGGTGAGCCAAACCTATCGCGACCAAATCGACAAGGTTCATAATGAGGGAGAAAAAAAACTGCATACTGAAAAAACGCGCCAAGATACTATATTGAATCAAATCCGAACCGAGAGCAAAGAGTCCTTGGAAAAGGAGCATAAACTAAATGCTCAACGCCTCGAACAAGAACAAAACCAATTCCGTGACCGATACGAGACCAGTAAGGAACGGCACAACGATGAAATGCGGCAACAGAGTCAAATATTCGGTGAGGATTTGGACCAGCGCCAGCGCCAAATGGAACGGAATCTCGCTGCTCAAGAAAGACTTTTCAACCGCGAGATCTTAAAACAAAAGCTCGACTGGGCAGAAGAAATGAAGCCATTTGAAAGTCAAAAAGATGACCCATTTTACAAAATTATCGATCGAAAAAGTGATTTTGAAGAAACGGCTACGGCCTTTAAGCTCCGAACCTATCTTCCACAATATGATCAAAAATCGATTCGAATCAGTGTTCAACCTGATAAGGTTTCCGTCCAAGGAAGTCGCTCCTTTAAGGACGAAACCCACGATGACATTAGAAAAGTGGCGAGCCAACAATACCAGAGTTTTCGCGAGGAGTTTCAGTTTACACAGCCTGTCGTAGAGAAAGCCGTGGTGCAAGAGCGTGATGGTGATTATGTCACTGTGACTATCCCGAAACTTTCCTCGACACCCTCGAAAACCTCCAGAAATGGGAAGTTAGGTTGATTTAATTTTCAGAACTTGGCTGATCTCACGCATCGCGAACGAGAGACGTCCACAGAGATCTTCCAATTCTTCAATTTTTGCATTGAGATCAACGATGAGATCCGTTGACTCCGTCTCCTCATCAATCCCTGGAAAAAGTGATTCTTTCCTGCGCAATTCTTCCCAAGTCCATAAATCTTGTTGACCCTTAACAGGATCCGATGGCCCCATCATACATGCCTCCTCAACACACGTGAATATCTATGCCTTTAGTCTAGGATTCTATCTAAATAACCCACAACTTAAATTAACTTACATTTACAACTTCTATTAAACTCGTCTTATTTGCTTCCTCCGATCTTTGAATTTTGATTCACCCTTTTAGCGATATTCACAGCTCATAGCCTCCTGATCTGAATCTGAAAGCTCTTCTCGCCTTATTTGAAGGGCTAAATAGGTCGCCATAACACTTTCGCCACCATCATTATGCTTAAGCCCCAAAACATGACCTAGCTCGTGAATCAGCAAACTCTCCAAATGCACACCCTTTTCGGGCTGCGTCACATCACTCTCGTTATTGAAATAGCTGAAATTTTTTGCATTAACACGTAGATCAGCTTCACGAATCTGATCTCCAACCCAGTAGATAGAAGTCCGCGCTTGCTCACTCGGTTTTTCTGCCTCCCAAGTCTTTAACCAATAGATGACTGACTTGCTATCCTTGGCCGGCGCGGCATTACCACGGTAGTTGGTACTGACGATCACAAAGAGCTTATGCCCAGCTGCGCGCTCCCAAACTTTCATGGCATTCTCCAAGGCTGGCAGATGTTCACGCGGAAAATCCGCATGCACCAACATTGGAATTGGCACTTGGTCTTTCCAAGAGATCCTCTGTCCATAGACGTTCTGAACAAAGTTACAAGGGGCTTCAGGTTTTGGAGCTGGCGCACAAGCAAAGAGTCCCAATATGACTCCAGCCAATCCAAAACCAATGGCAAAGTATTTCAACATGACAAACCTTCCATTCCACATTTGCGGACTACTGATTTGTCTCATTTTCAAACACTGGACCAATTTGATACACTTTATGAGACACACTTATCTCATTGTATTTATTGAGTTTTCTATGGATAACAAAAACTTATAGTTCCGAGCTGCCTGTCTACTCTTTATACGCTGGCGACAATTTTCCAAAGACGGAGACAACCTCATCCCCAAAAGGGCTCTTGGTGTCAAAAAGTTTGGCATCAAGCTTGCTAAGGTCTAGTAATACCTATCGAACTCCTTCCGCACTCGCGGAGATCATAGAGTTCTACAGACCCACCTTATAACCCACCTTCCTGGAGGGGGCTTCAAAAAAGAAGCTCCACCTCCTCCTCTGTGTGGGTCAAAAAACAGACTTTTCAATAGGACCCATAAGAAACTCTTATGCTAAATGGACCAACCTCAGCCCTCAAAAAGTAGGAATTTCCAAAAGTAAACAAGGTGCTCACTCGTTTTTGAATGACTGGACCCTTTCAAAATATCTGTTTACCAGACACAGGTTCCTCCGGAAAATGCTTAAAAAGGGAATAATGGTATTTATGGCAAAACAAAAAATCTCCGTGATCCTAGCTCTGACTTTTTCGGTCTTTCTCATGTTCAGTTTTATCAACTGTCAGAAGTCAACAACCGGCACTCCCCCCCAGAATGGGAATCCAGCCTCCACCCCGGACATCAGTCGTCTTTCGCCGAATTGTTTTCAAAGTGCGAACGCCATCCCCACCCATACTAATGGAACTTTTATTGGAAGCTTTGCGATTTGGAATGATCCATCTGTTTTGAAAGTAGAGAATAAATATGTCATGTATGCGTCTTCTCCCGGAGACTCCAGTGCTCCGGATTACAACATCCAGATATATCGATTTGAGTCGAACGATTTATCGAATTGGACTTTGAATCCCAGTGTACCCGTACTCAGTGCAGGAACTGCTGGTACCTGGAACGAAAAAGGAGTGGAAACTCCTTCGGTCATTTATTTTCAGAATCAATACCACATGTTTTATACAGGATACAAAAATAGTCCTGATTCCAACCCAGCCTATGCTCACCACGAAAATTTTAAAATAGGCCATGCCATTTCTTCGAATGGGATTAATTTCACAAAAGATTCGGGGTTTGTTCTAGAACCCACTTGCCCCAATTGGACGGTGACCAATCAGATCTGCACCGATGGGGGAAATCATCCAACTGATTTCAATGCCTGGCTTGTCGGAGAACCAGGGGCCGTGGTTTTTAATAACAAAATCTATTTATATTTTACAGCTAACGGCTATCACACCAATATCACTCCCAACAATCCCCTTCAGGTCATTGGACTCACCACCAGTATCGACGGTAACACTTGGACTACTCCTTCTGCGATTCTGGAACCCGACCCTGTTTTGTTCCCCAGGGTGGACACAAATAATGGCAACAGTGATTTGTGGGTGGGCTATTCAACGCCGAACGCTATCGTGCTTGGGGGCCAAATGCATTTGTTTTACGATGTGGCCAGCAACATTTCAAACCAATGGCGCCAGCGTAAACTCCACCATTCGATGTCGGCCGATGGCCAAACCCAATGGGTCCAAGATAGTGCAGTCATTTACAGCCATACGGATTTTCCATGGACCAACCGCGAAATCCGATCTCCGAGCCTTCTATTAGATGGAACTACATTGCTCATGTGGTTTGCTGGAGATGATGGCGGCACACCCTACCAGTTTGGAATTGGACTTTCGCGCTGTTCTCTTTAAACTTTTTTCCACCCTACAGAAGAGTTCCTCATTTTGATATTGGAGCAACAGTGCCTCCCCTTGAACGCCAGTATGATTTTTCTAGTGCAACGAACTTCTTTAGCGAGCGATATGCACTTTTTGAATTTCTTCGGTTGGAAGGTGAATTAGATAATGTGTTGATGCTTTGATCAAAATAAAGAGTCTAACGTAAGCTCCGAATCAACCATTTTTC
>JBILOD010000023.1:0-15999 GCA_044374645.1 Pseudobdellovibrionaceae bacterium
TATAGCTGGACTTCCTTGGGGATTACTTTCCGAACGCTTGCGGAAAAACATATTGCGATTTGCCTTGATTGATTTAGATCGTCAATCTTTAGAAAGTCGTCTCAAGGTGGCGATCCAAGCAAAGGATGCTCGGTGGTATTCTGTCATTCAGTCTTTGAATCTACAGAGTCCTGGATTGTTGGAGTCCTACACAGAGCGAACCCCTAACTTAGAACAGCTCCTTGAAATGTTAAAAAATGAGTCTAGAGAGTCTTCGAGCGATGGCGGTTTGGAGGTCCAGCGACTTCGCTGTGAGCAAGTTATCTAGTGGCTGGCACGAAATTAAGCGATTTCGCCAGCCCATAGTTTTTTAAGGAAGTTTTTCGCGGTAAAAATATGCAGATCATCCGACTTTTGATCGCGCACTCCATCGAAGATTCCAAAAGCATGATCGATTTTTTTTTTTCGGACAAGAGAGTTGATAGGCCTTTGTTAAAGCGACTTTGCCAGTGGCTTGACGTTTTAAGTTCCAGGCCAATCTTTGCAATTCCATTATCAATGACGAAATCAACTTCGTTTTTAGAGGGGGTTCCCCAATAGTAGATCTTGAGCTTTTTTTGGTTATAGCTTGAATAGGCCCTTAGTTCATTCAGAATAAATGTTTCGAATAGGTAGCCCACTTCTGTGGATTCTATCTCCAGGTCTCAGAAGTAACCTGGTGAATGAGAGCTGGTTAATCTGCCAGTACTACCGTAAAATTTACCGTTAATATTACGGTAGCACAAGCAGGATATGAAAACTCAGACCACCTTTACTGACTATTGTCTACACAGGTTTAAAGTTTTCAATGCCAATTGATCGTTGGGCCATTCTGGTATCATCTTGCCGCAACCATGTGTCGTTCAATCCATTGACTAATTTCTTCGATGGGAGCCCGGCCTTGTATGCCCCTATCAAGCAGGAATGACTCTCCATCGTCCGCCGTTACTTTAAGACGGAAGCCATTCATTCGAAGAAAAATGGCGGTGGTAGCAAAAGCGACCCTTTTATTGCCATCGATGAAGGGGGGATTCTGCGATAGACTTTGAAGTAAAGCGGCTGCCTGCAGTGAAAGTGATTGGTAATACCCCGTTTGAGGTCGCCAGAGGGCGCTCTCCAGGAGGCCATAATCTCTGACGCCGGTTTTTTCGCCAAATCTTTTGAGAAGCTGTTGATGGAGTTCAATAACCTCATTGAGGGTTGGGTAAAGAGTAATTCTCATTTTGCTAATCGCTGGAGTAACTCTTCATGTTCATTGAGAACTTCATCCATTGCAGACTTAAAGGCTGGCCGCACTTTAACACGGTGAAGGTACTCAGCGACGGCCTCAGAGACAACACTCGAAATGCTACGATCTGCTTGCGCTACGTACTCCTTTAAGTCTTTGAGAACTTTTACATCAATTTGAGTTGCAAACTTTTTAACTTTCATAAAATCACCCACTGCTTATCAGTTTACATGAAGATTCATGAAATTTCACGAAATAGCACCAGGCTGGCAAAATATTGAGTGAATTCAATGGGTTTAGTCTTACTTTTTTAAGTCTCCGTCTGATTTAATTTCATGATTCTAAAAGTTCAAAAAAATCAGTCGTAAACACAAAGAGTGATTCTTCTTTTGAGGGCTCGACCGTTTTCATGTTTTCTTGGATAAGTGATATGATAGCATTTTTGATTTTTTCACGGTCCCTGCGAGCCATTGTATAGACTGCTGTGTAATGGAGATCTTCGGCGTTACCTTTGTCAATGTTGGCTAGGCTCTGTAAGCGCCAATGGAATGAGATAGTTGTGAGAGGTGACAAGGAAGAATTGGCAAAGGTTTGCAACTTTCTCTCAGAGCACAAATTACTTTCAAAGTGATTCACCCTTGCCTGTTAATGGTTCGTTCATTTGTCCACTCAGTGGCTTGTTTTGACCACTCAGAACTTTAGCCTCGTCAAGCGTAGGTCTTTGGTTCAAAAGAGGGCCACAACCAAATGCCACTAAGGAGGCTCAAATGAATAAAAGTAGAAATGAATTCTTTAAACATATCGTTCCCTTCAGCGGTCGAAAACTGGTGCTTTCCCTGGCGTTTTACACCTTTGGTGCCAGCGCGGCCGCCACAGCAGGAATCTTGCCGGAAGGGAAATTTCACGGTGAGGGCCTTTGGAAGTCCTCAAAGGAAAAAGGCACCTATGAGGTCTCCATTGCGATTGAGGGAAACACGGTCTCGAGCGCCTACCAGCTTCCCGATGGTTCCATCAAAAAGTGGAGTTTTACAATGGCCGATACTGCTAATGGCTTGTTCAAAGTCACTTCACAAGGGGTTGAGATTGGCGAGGGGTATTGCCTCGATCAGGCCCAGGTCTGTCATTACACGGTCTCTGTTGGCCCGTTGACGCTTGAAGAGACAGTGACGTATATGGATCAGACTTTATATCGATTTGGCTCTAAAGACGAAGGCAGGGGCCTCATCGCATGGCAGGAAAAATTGAACGTTTCCATAGAACATAAGGACTAATCCATGAGCGTGAATCGGGACTGGCGACTATTTTGGAGCTACTCAGCCAAGAGTTTGAAATACGCAGCCATAGCGACCTTGCTGGTTCCGATTTACTTCATTCTTATGAATCCACAGTTCTCAGAACCTCACTACTGGGATCACTTACTGTTTAGCTCTAGGATTGGTTTGCAGATTTCCCTGTTTCACTGGCTCTGTTCAACATTGATTTATTCGGGTTGCTACCTTCACAATCCTCAATTGATCGTGGTCATCAAGAAGAATTTGCCGCTGCAACTTCTAAAAGGTTTAGTTTTAATGGTTATAGCGCTTGCTATCAGTGCCGCTCTCGAACCTCATATTTCGGGACGATCCTTTGGGTTGCAGAGCTTCACGGTCGGCGCCCTTGTTGGTGGTATTACCTTTGCGTTAGTATTGTTCTACATTGCCTATCAACAAACTCGTGAACACAACCTGCAGTTGAGAGCGTCGACAGCAGAAAGTAATCTCAAGGTACTGAGAGATCAAATGCAACCCCATTTTTTATTTAATTCGCTCAATAGCCTGGCGGAGTTGATAGATACTAACTCAGAGGCAGCGAGTTCAATGGTGCAGACTCTGGCGGATCTATACCGCGAGATACTGGAGGCTTCAAAGTCCCATCTGTGCCCATTAGAGAGCGAATTAAGGATTATTCAGAAATATCTAGAGTTGGAGAAACTCCGTTTTGGATCGCGGCTTCAGTTCACGATAGATATCTCAGGTCTATTGGAAACCGCTTGTTCAACCAATTTCAAGGGTGGGTCTCTTCCGCTCGAATCACAGGGTGTTCCTTCGGTTTGGATACCGAGTTTGGCACTTCAAACAATCATTGAAAATTCCATCAAGCATCGAATAAGCAAGGTTCTAGAAAAAGGATACGTTTGTGTTTCGATTGCTAAAACGGATCAAGGGTATTGGGCCACCATTCGAGATTCCGGTGCGGTTCCAAAGGATTGGAGAGGCGTTCATAAAACTCCATCTCTTAACACAGGATTGGCTAATTTGCAGACTCGCCTTCAGCTTTTTTATGGAGACCGCAGCCAGTTTCAGATCCAAGTGACCGAGGAAGAAACCATTGTTCAGTTCTGGTTTTCTGGTCTCCTCGAGACAGCCCATGTTCTTTCAAATGGGGAACAGCATGGCGTTTGAACGTATTCTTATTGTTGACGATGAAGAACTCGCTCGAAGTCGCATTCGCCGTTTCCTCAAGGAACTCAATTGCGCTGCAGAAATTCAAGAGGCCAGTCATGGGCTCATGGCCATTGAGGTTTTAAAATCATTTCCCGCGGAGTTGGTTTTCTTAGATGTTCAAATGCCAGGATTGACGGGCTTTGAAGTGCTCCAGCAGATCGAGACCAAAAAGTTTCAAATTATTTTTCAAACAGCCTTCGACCAATTTGCAGTGCAGGCGTTCGAGGAAAATGCCTGTGATTACCTTCTTAAGCCCTATTCCAAAGAACGCTTTGAAAAAGCCTACAAAAAGGCCGTGCAAAATCATCGATTCGAAATATCCATGCACGACCTAGAAGTCACCCTCATCAAGCAAAAGCAGTTTTTGCGACAACTTTCTATACGTCATAATGGTAAGATCAAAGTGATTCCTGTCGAGAATATTGAGTGTTTGATCAGTCGAGATCACTACACCTGTGTTTACAGTTCTGAGGGTGAGTGGATCTCGGAACTCTCCTTGGGTTGGTTGGAGCAACATCTTAATCCGCAAGAGTTTGTGCGTTGCCATCGGAATAATATCGTCGCGATTAAGCAACTTCAATGTTTGGGCTCGAGCCTAGAATCTCAAGTCAAGTTGGTCAATGGAATGAGTTTGCCGTTTTCTCGACATCGGCGAAAAGCAATTATGGAACAATTATCGGTGACGCCAAGGGTTCCTAGTTAATCGTAAATGACTCTTTGGGACTCCGTCTCCCTATTTGCCCCAATTTACCTTCATCCCTGTGTGAAAGGGCTTATTCGTGCCGGCCAACATTTGCTATTTTTCCAATAAGCGCCTTAACCTCATCGCTATTTCGAAGCGCACAGGGTTTTTTATTAAATTCGACGAGACTCTTGCTTATTCGACCAACATTTCTTGCCTCAACTGGATTCAGAAGTTCCGTTTGTTCAAAACAAGCCTGATCTTCTGCTTCGGATTTACTTGTGCATACTTTGTTATAGAGAATGTCGGCGATTTTGAGCCTCAATACATCTAAGCTAGCACAAGTTGATGGATTGTGGCTTCCCTCCATTTGTACAATGGCCTCGACATCAGTAAGCACCTGATTATAAGTCTCGGAGCCAAAGGCAAATACAGTTGTACCCAATAAACTAACTAAGAGTAAGATTTGTTTTAAGTTCATATGAAGGGCTCCCTTTGAATAAAAATAGTTTGATATTTTCTCCTTTCAATAATCGTGCCAGGAAAGGTTCAATTTTTTGACTCCAAAAGCACCCCCTTATATGTCAGGAGTGATGTCGCTTCAAAATAGAGTACATCACCACTCAAAGGCGAAACAGGAAAGTCAGGTCTTTGCATTTTGTTCTGCCTTGGTATCGAAGTTCATGCGCTCTACGCTCTGCCAACGAAACAAATTGTGACTCTTACAACTGGTAGTAATATTCTCAACGGAATGCCCGCCGTTAAAGCTCCACGGTTTTAGGTGGTCAAACTCCACTTGAAATGTTGAGCCACAAATTTTATTTGTCAGTGGGTCTCGAAATTGGCATTGCCCCTGATCGCGATCCCAGACTAAGCGCTTAATCCTATTTGGAATCGATCGGGTCACCTTTTTAGCTCTTCCTGGCGATTTAACTTCTTGCGCCATCATCGATGAGGTTGCGGTGCAAGGCTTGAGTGCACTCGTTCTTTTCACTAAACCCTTTTTGATTTTTATTTCACGGATCGCCATAGGCAGGGCCTCTTTGAGAATCTGATTCAAATTGCCATCGATAATTTTGTGCGATAACAGTGACTTAAGTTCTTCGATCAGTTCTATGACTTCGGGCTCGGCTTCGACAACAATCCTTTTGTGACTGAGGGAACCTGAAAAAGGTTTTCGATTTTGCAAGGGGTTCGTCAAGAATCTATACACCGTATTTTGCCTTAAATCTCATCTATTGACATTAGTACCCTGGTACGTTTTTCGCATATTGATTCATTCATGTGCTGTTCTAGTTGATAAATTGGAGACCAAACCGACAAGATTTGGAACGGTATCTCGTGATATGGAGAATTATATGCTTCTAGTAAACTTCAAGCTAAAAACCGTGTTGACTTTCGCAATTTGGGGAGTGCTGACTTTTGGACAAAGTGTCTATGCAAATAATACAGATCCTCATTCCTATTCAAACCCTGAACAAGTCAAAGTAACCGATATTGCCTTTAATCTTCATTTAAACTTTAAAGAAAAAAGGATTGATGGTCGAGTTCTTCTCACTTTAAATCGGATCAACCCCACGGCTCCAATTATTCTTGATACAATGGATTTAACAATCCATAGCATTAAACTTCTTGATAAAGATGGACGGCAGACCCCCGCTAAATTTGAATTGTCAAAACCAAATGAGGTTTTGGGTTCTTCTTTAACAATACCTTTAAATGATAAAGCTCAGAAAATTGAGATTTTTTATCAATCAAGTAGTACGGCAGCCGGGGTTCAATGGTTGAGTGCAGAATCGACTTCATCGCACAAACCTTTTATGTTTACTCAATCCGAGCCCATCGGCGCTCGCAGTTGGTTTCCTTGCCAAGATACCCCCCAAGTGAGAACAACTTACACAGCAACGGTAAAAGCTCCAATTGGCTTATTGGCAGTTATGAGTGCGACAAATCCAACTAAAAAATCTCCCACTGGAATTTACCATTTTAAAATGGAGCAACCGGTACCCTCTTATTTGATTGCTCTGGCTGCTGGTGATTTAAAGTTTTCTCCCCTCGGTGATCGAACCGGAGTTTATGCTGAACCTTCGGTGCTCCCCAAAGCGGAATTTGAATTTGCAGAGTTAGACAAAATATTTGCTATTGCGGAAAGAATGTTTGGTCCATATCTCTGGGGGCGATTTGACGTTCTCGTTATGCCCTTTAGTTTTCCTTATGGTGGTATGGAAAACCCTCGCCTAACCTTTGTCAGCCCCACAACCATTTCCGGTGATCGATCATCAGTATTCGTAGTAGCCCACGAACTTGCACACTCTTGGTCAGGCAATTTAACCACTAACGCCAACTGGAATGAGTTCTGGCTCAATGAAGGACCAACAACCTACTTCGAGCGACGAATTATTGAAGAACTCTATGGAACCAAAAGAAGCGAAGTGGAATGGGCGCTTTCTTACAGCGAACTTTTAGAAAATTTAGATGGTTTCAAAGATGATCAGGAACTCACTAAGCTTCACACTCATCTCGATGAGAGAAGTCCTGAGGATGGCTTCAATGGCCTTCCCTATAATAAGGGATCGTTCTTTTTTTATGAATTAGAATCAAAACTTGGTCGCGAGAAATTGGATCAGTTTTGGCGATTCTATTTTGGTAAGTATGCCTTCAAGAGCGTAACCACCGATGACTTTATGTACGCCTTGAGTTCCTTTTTTGATGATTCCGATCTCATCGAAGATCTCGATGTTAAAACCTGGGTTTTTGAACCCAATATCCCTGCGAAGTGGGCACCCCCCTCTTTTCCTCGTATAAAAGAGATTCAAGTTCTAGCAGAAGATTTTATAACCAATCGACTCCAAGATTCAGCCAAAATCACTGCCCTCGATAGCCGTGAACAAGGGGTCTTTCTGGATATAATCCTTTCTCAATCTCGGCTAAATCACGAGCAACTGACAACTATTGAAAAATCTTTTGCGCTCAGCACTTCAGGTAATGCGGAACTCTTGGCAAAATGGTTCCAGATAACCATTGCGAATCAATTTACCTTGAATTTCCCACAAATTGAGAAGTTCTTAATGACCACTGGGCGAATGCGTTTTCTGGTACCCGTTTTTAAGGCCCTGAACCAAACTAACAGCTGTCAGAGTATTGAGTTTGCCAACAAGGTTTATGGAAAAGCGCGAGCCAGCTACTTTAAAGTGGCGCAGAATCGCCTGGATAAGTTGATGCAAAAATGTCAGTGAAATTTGAGCTTCGAAATCGGATCTATTGAGTTAGTTGTCCTGGTCTAAAAATTTTCCAAGAAGCCAATATACGCATTATTTTCCCTTAAATTAATTTTATATATTTCCAAGCCCTGGCGCAATTGTTGCGTTAGGAAGCATTGAAATACTGTTCCAGTTTCATTTTAGGATATAAGTCCCCCAACATTGGGAACTTTATAAAGGGTGATTGGCACCGGCGAAATTTGGCAACTATGTCGACAAGTTCTACAGCTTGGTTCGGAGTAACTGGTTTCATGCCTCCTTTGAGAGTCGTACCCCGGTTTATCAACACTCCTGATTGACTCAAATCACGAAAATCTCATGAGTATAGTCCGCTGCGAATTTATCAGCCAGCCCCCGTCGCATGGTTGAGCTGGGAGTACGGACAAGCTTGGATGGCCCCAATGATTGAAGAAAATCGCGGGCAGCAAAAATTTCAACCACTATCGGTTCCTTGGTTGGTAGAGATGCACAGAACAGTGATGCAAAAGTTATCGTCGTCAGCTGGTGTGCTTCGTGCGGGACCTGAATATATAGGATTGCTACATCCGAGGTTACATTAACGTTATTGAATCAGGGTGAAGAGTCAAAGAGAGAGCCTGGGAGTTTCAGTCAACTCAGCTTCGATTTTAGTTCACAATCGCTAGTATGTGATAACACAAAGCTTAAAGATCGCAAGTCGTTGCTGATCAATGCTCAGATCGAAGTGTCATTTTTTTAATTTTAAGGTTGCATTGACTTGGATGTGAGCGCTCAGTTTGAGATTCACTGAGCGCATTGAAGAATCTAGAAGTGGAGTGGTCTATACGTCTTTACCGATGACTTTTTCCAATGGTCTACGAAGCACAAAGAAAACGACACCAGTCACAATACCCATGGCCGTGAGGAGCATAAAAAATGCATCGGACGACATTTTGGTATAGAATGTTCCAATAAAGCCAGCCATGTAATTACCAAAAAAGCTCGATAGAAACCAAATACCCATCATCATCGATAGAATGGGTTTAGGCGCGATTTTGGTAACTAGGGACAAACCAATCGGAGACAAGAAAAGTTCACCCATTGTGAACATATAAACTGTTCCCACGAGCCACAGCACTGAGCCTTTGTCGCCTTCAGGAGTCGCTTTGGCTGCCAAAATCATGACTACATAAGCGAGTCCACAAAGCATGCAACCAATACCCATTTTCATGACGGATGATGGTTCATTCCCTTTCTTGGATTGTTTGCCCCACCAAGCCGAAAGCAATGGTGCGAACATAAAGATCATGGCTGGGTTAAATGACTGAAACCAAGAAGACGGAATTGACAGACCTAAAAGATTCCAATTGGTTTTTTCATCGGCCCAGAGTTGGAGCGTGTTTCCTTGCTGCTCATAAATCGCCCAGAACATAATATTCAAAAAGCAAAGCAAGCAGAGAGCGCCGACGGAGTACCACTCTTCACGGGTGAGCGGACGCTTTTCATCTTTAGTAAGTTGGTGTGCGACATGTTTGGCATCCTTTGGTATTAGATCACCACCCAGCCAATAAATAACTAAACCGATCAACATACCCACTCCGGCAGCGCCAAAACCCCAGTGCCATCCCACAGTTTGGCCCAAGGTTCCACAAATGAGTGGAGATAAAAACGCACCGAGATTGATACCCATATAAAAGATGGTGAAGGCCGAGTCGCGGCGAGAATCACCCTCTTTATAAAGGTTTCCAACCTGAGTTGAAATGTTCGGCTTAAAGGCACCATTTCCTAGGATCAAAAAGAGAAGTGCCAAGAGGAACATCTGTTCACTGGCCATCAAGAAGTGACCGATGGCCATCAACACACCACCGACATAAACCGTTTTGTTTTGGCCCCAGAAACGATCAGCTAAGTAACCACCAAATACCGGCGTGAAATAAACAAATCCTGTATAAAGACCGTAAATTTGAGAACTCATTTGTTGCACGTTCATTGGACCAAAGATGCCAACCAAGAATTGTTCGAGTGCTGTGTAACCAAGAACATCGGCGGCGCGTGCCGGATCGAATAAAAGATATTTAGTCATGTAAAGGACGAGTAAAACTCGCATTCCGTAGTAGGAAAATCGTTCCCACATTTCGGTAAAAAATAGCACATAGAGCCCAGACGGGTGGCCAAAGAACTCCTTCGATTTCAATCGTGTGGTGATCATATCTTTCATTGAGAATCTCCTTCATTCTCATCGATAGTCGTATTCACCATAGATTGCAAGACCTTATACCATTTCCATTTAGTTCGTAGCCCATCGTTGGCTGCGTCGTCGGCTTGGTCAACCTTCTAACTGGAAACGTTACTAGGCGCCGAGGCGTTTGGCTCTTCCATTTTTTTGGTTTTGCATGTTCACGCGTCGGTATTTAATTGAGATCGATAGGTCTTCTTGTCTTTGGCTCTTGGGCAGTGCGGTGATCGCGACCTCATTGGTGGTGGGATTGTATGTCCAGGTGCGAGGACCTGGGGCCAATTCAACACCACCTACCGATACTTTGAGTGTTCCGTGTTCAGGAATCCCTTGCAGTGGGAATTTCTGTTTCTGCACTTTCTGTTCGATTTCTTGCCCAATCTCCGTGAGCATGGTTGCGAAGTTGCCTTTGCAGAGTGACAGGAGCTTGCCGCGGCTCGCATCGAGAAACTCAATTAAACGATGGGGTTTGTCCACCATTCCGTAGTCAACCTTAGCGCATTCATCCTTGTCCGCCAGCACTCCAAAAACAGAAATCTTGGAACCAGAGGGGTCATTTTTCAGGTTCTTCAAAAAGTAATCGAGATCGCCTCCTGATAGGCCGGGGCTAGAGTCATCGGCATCGGTGATCATAATGACACTTAAGCGCGCATCGGGACGAAAAAATCCCTGATTGGAGGGAGAGGACATAGCCGGTTCCGTGAACGCAGCATAAACCGGAGATAATACCTCTTCAAATTCTGGTCCTTGAAGATTTCCTTGCTGGTCACGAAGAGGAAGCACTCCAATATAAATACTTTTTGCCAGTAAATCGAGATTGTTATGCTGACGAGTATAAAAAAACTTAGGTAGGCTTCCTGTATCACCTTTCAAAGGTAATAAAAATCCATTGGGATTGAAGTTCTTAATTTCACTTCCGTAACGTTTGGAGTCGAAGATTGGAGTTACGCCGATATGGTAGTCTAGATTTTTACTGGTATTAAATGCCTTCACAAAATATTGAATGTTCGCGGCGAGTTTCTGCTGGTGAGTCTTCATACTTTCAGAGTTATCGACGACAAACAAAACATCGACGGCGTTGGAGTTTTTCAAGACGGAGATTTCCGTCTTGAGATCCACCTGACTGTACTCTTCTGGTGGTGTCATCCTTCGTGAATTGGATTGATCGCAACCGTTGGTGCCGCAGGCAATAGCCACCAATACCATAGCGTAAATGAGGGAACTCAACTTACTTTGAAAGTGTGTCATAGAGTCGCTCCTTTGAGTGGGTCCACAGGACAATCTGTCGTGGCAGCTTCAAAACTATCGATTTCATCAATCCAGAGGTCGCCATTGGGTTTGACAGGAAAAACTAAACTGTTTTTGTCTTCCTTGGAAAACTTGGCCTCTCGTTTGTCGTGCATCTGCTTATTGTAAGCAAAGACTTGTTGTACAACTTGCGATTCCAAAAGGTGCATTTTCTGTAGAATCAATTCGATTTCTTTGGCGTCTTCGGCCGCGAGCTGACTCAATCGTAACAACACTCGACGATCACTGCCAGTCCTTGCTGCAGCCAATACTGTGCGATCACGATAGAAATAGCGCGGCAAATATTGAATGTCGCTACCAAAGTCATCGGCTTTGAGTTTGGCTAATTCAGAACCCTTGGATTTTAGAACTTTAAGGGCCTTTTCCGTCGATTTGTTGCTTTGAGTTTTGCTGAGCGCCTCCAACTGTTCGTTGCGCTCCTGCATGCGTTTTTTGAAGAGTTCAAAATCTTGGAAGATCCCTTTGATGTTGCAAAGTCGATAATCGATCAGGGCTCTCAGGAAATAAGCTTCAGGGCCAACTTGGGGAGCCAGAAAATCGCTAGTGAGAGTGGTGATTGTCGAGAGGGCCTTGTCGTTTTCAGCTTTGCGCAAATGGGTCCAAGCTTTTTCCTCGATGCTCTCAACCCAATAATCCGAAGTCTGAGGAATTTTGTTGTAAAGTTCCAAAGCCTGATTCAGTTGGCCTTGAGCATATTTTGTTCTCGCTTCATCCATCCATTTTTTTTCTTGCGCAACGACCGCAAAGGAAGATCGACTCACCATAATGCCTATAACTAGGCTGGTGAGGAGAACCGCAGGGCGAGCGTTCAATAGACTTAAATGAGTTCGAGACTTGTTTTTCATAAAAGAAATCCTAGGCTCAGGTGCATGGCCATTGTATTCACTTGAGGGTCATTCACATAAACTTTGTCTTTATAACCCTGATAGCGAAGTTCCCAGCGGGCCATCATGTGTTGGGTGAACCACAAGCCAGCACCACCACCCACTGAAGTTAGAGCTGAGCGATTGCCAGAGTCCAACTGCATGAGCCCGGCGCCTGCCATCAGATAGAGGTCAAACTGTGTCACGGCAGCATCAAATAGGTTGAGTTTTCCGTAAATAGGGTACCAGCTCAACGTCGCCAATTGCGAGTTTAAGGGGTAATCAATGCTTGGAAGGCTGGCTTGATTGCCATTGCTGATTGCCATTTCACTCTGTTGAAACACTTTATCACCCTCTGATGTGAGAGAATTTAAGTAAGTGTCGTAGCGCAGCCCCAAAGACCACTGTGGATTTATGTGAAATTCTAATTGAGCACCACCGGTCTGAGTCTTTACATAGGAATCTCCACCGTTGATCATGCCGTAGTGACCACTGAGTTCAAATCGCAAATCGCGATCCACTGCACGTTTTTGGACCACGCGAACTTTATTGTTTGAGTCGAGCGCTTTCGCCTTATTCAGAATGGCCTGACTGGAGCCTAATGATTTCCAGTCCGCTGCAAATAAGATCTGTGTGAATAGACAGCTAGTCAGAGTCAGAATAATAATCAAAAGTGTACGAGAACTCATTTTGAACCTCCAGTTTGAGGAGAGCTGTTAGCTAGGGTTGCCTTTTTGGCCGCCACACATTTTCTGTGTTCCTTGACAGTTAAAGCTTTTTGCAACTCAGTGGCTGTATTCTGCCCTTGGTATTCGGCGGCAGCGGTCACTTTGAGCACAACGTCACCTGGTGTGACCTCGCAGGGAATTTTCCAGTCAATACGGCAAGCCTGCTGAGTGGATTCCTTACGATTGCTCTTACAACTGAGTTTGGGCGTTCCTGGTAACTTCACGGTCTCATCGTTGAGAAACACCGCGAGCGTCCCAATCGCCTTGGGCAGGTAGGCACTAAATGTATAAGACCAAGTGCTATTTTGCGAAACGATCTGATGCTCAGGATTCGCCTTGAATGTCGGTTTCATTAGTTCACGGCGGTACGTGATCTCGAAGGTGAGTGTTTTTTCGACCGATAGAGATCGGCTGGCGCCTATCACTTCAAAGGTGAGGTTGGCCAAAATGGTCGGGCTAAAAACAGATTTGCCATTCAGATTGAATTCCGGAACAGAATTGTTTTTAGTGTCAAATTGGAGATTAAACTGCCAGAGGTCTGGCTTTACCATTATCGGTTCACCTTCCAGATACACAAAAGCGTGGCCACTGATGATCTGTAATTCATCCGAAATTTTATTTGGAACGGCAATGGGACTCAATTTTGGTTTCTGTGTGGCAGACGAAGAGGGATCTTTCACAAAGACCGCCAAGTTTATTACATCCCCTTGATTGAGTTTAGTCACTTGTGGATAAGGTGAGACACCCTTGATGTCGACAATTTCAGGAACCGTATTTGATCGCAACAGAGTGTAAGTGTATTCACGTTCTGTTTCGAGCTCGTCCACAATGGATTTTGACTGCAGATTGGTCACCTCTAGGATTTGAAGAGCCACGTGAAAACTATACTGTGGAGCGGTCGTCATGGTTCTTGGGATCAAATCCTTATTGGGTGTCCAGGTCATTTCCCAAACACCCTGACCAATAGGCTTAAATGGAGTCGCTCCGCGGGGAAGATCGCGAGAGACCAATTGATATTTTGTACCAGGAAGGTGCAGCGCCGTTTTAATGCGCAAGACATTCTTTTGACCGACAACAAAAATAGCAGGTGTTGATGGGTCCAATTCGATCATGAAGAGATCAGACCGCTGATAGGTTTGAGTCGATGTGGGAGCATTGTGTGCTGGGCCCAAAGTCTTCTGCAATTTAGAATAGCGGCGGAGTGAGTCTGACGAGGAGGTACCGCAGGCGACTAACCCAAGAGTACCCAGTACCAGTAATCCCATCAACGAGCCTTTTACTAAATTGGTTGTCCAATGTTTTTTTCTCATACAACCTCCTCTCAATTAGTTTTGTGATACTCGCTGTAAAGCGAATGGATAGTTAACATCAACATTGACGCCACCTTCAGGTTGAGGAAACTTCCAGTTTTTAATTTTAGTGATCATACAATTTTCCACTTGAGACGAGCGAAGGCTGCTATTGCCAACAGAAACCCGACTCACGCGGCCATGGCCGTTGATGGTAAAATCCATAGAAACACGTCCACGCAAACCAGATTTTTGTTGCAGTCCCAATTCGTAACAATAAATGATTTGGCCTAAGTTTTTCATGACGACGAGATCAACGGCCTCACGATCAAGACCACCTTCAATCACCGCTTCATCACGAACGGGATAGGTAAATCGACTCACACCTGATGAACCAACTTTCGATGTTCCATATCCTGCATGGCCGCCGCCTTTACCTTTGGTCCCATAGCCTCCGGAGCCACGAGTGCCCTCACCCCAGCCGCTACCAAAGCCGCCACCACCGCCGCCCACTTGTGCCGCGATGACCCCTTTTCCGTAGAGTGCTTGTTCATATCCACCGCCAGAATCGTGGCCATGTCCCATGGTACCGTTTCCGCGCCCCATACCGGCGCCACGTCCAAAGCCGCCAGTGCCACCAGAACCGTTACGCAGGCCTGAACCCATTCCTTGGCGAGACCCTTTAAGTGCATTAGAAATAGCACCGAGACTTCCCAACCGCTGAAAATTTTGTGGAGCATTCTGATTGGCGAGCTTCGAGCGGGGAATTTTTCGTGAAGTGGATGTTTTAGTGACCAATAAGGGTTTTTTCTTATTGGTTCGAGGTACGACATGCACCATTTTTTTCTTCTTTATTGGAGTGGCTGCCACTTTCTGTTTAGGTTCTTGAGGAGGCTTAGTCGCAACCATATCTGGTGGAGAGAGTTTGTCCAAATCAATGGTTACCACCGTATCCTTCTTGTCTGTCGGCGGTGTGGTTTTGGGAGTAATAATGAAGGCCATCAAAATGAGAAATCCAAGAACGGCGCCATTCACTCCGGAGGTCCAACGAACAATGTGAGGAAAATCAGTTTCTTCATTTCGAAGTGGCTTAGGATCTAAGCGCGTGTAATCCTGCGCTTGCAAAAATGTCAGGGTTCCCACATTCTTAAGAGCGATCGATTCTTTTTTCTGATCCAATCGGACTTCTTGCAACAAACGATGACTTTCTTTGTAGTCGACATTCGAATCCAAAAGCTCAATGCGTTTGGTTTCTCTGTTTTGCACTAAATGGAGTACGTCCTGTTGGGTCTGTATCAAGCGGACAGATTGACCTTGTGGGTCTTTTAAAACGAGCAATTTAGCAGAATTAGAATTTTTCATTTTGCTCCTCAATCTCTCTGACGTTCTTTTTCACGTCGGTCACTAAAGTCGGATCGCACGGAAAGAAGGTTGAACACGGGTTTTTCATTTTCAATGGTCACAATACCTTCACCAGGCACCTGGTGCTTTCCTTTGACGACTCGGTCATTGAAAGACATGTTTTTTTCAAGTTTCTGCTTCTTTGTTTTCTTTGTGGTGGCGGCAGAGGCATCGAACGCAAAACCCAATAGTCCGATCACCGCTGCGGCCATTGATGTCGAGGCAAATGTGCGGAATAAACCTTTAAAGTCTATCATAGGAGTCCTCCCTTAATACTCTCATTGCGTGATTGCAGGAATACGACCATGCTGTGGTTACCCAGTTTTTTCTCCATCCCCAAAAGTTCATTTTGTAGACCTAAATCCAGGGGATCTTGACGAAGTTGTTTTTGAGTCGAAGCCACATCCTTGCGCGAAGGCTGCTCCTTAAGATCGTCTAAAACGGACTTGATACTCGAAACCGTTGATGACGGTGCCACTGATGCTAAGGTTCTCAGTTCATTCATGAGTAAATTGCGAACACGATTCTGGGATTCGATTTTAGCC
>JBILOD010000024.1:0-15900 GCA_044374645.1 Pseudobdellovibrionaceae bacterium
AGAGCAAGAAAGAGATGCGTCATGATTCAATTTCAACTAGAAAAAAACTTGCTCCCCAAAACATCATTAACTTTGTCGGTAATAAGAGTGGCATCCGTGTGCCCAGCAAACCAGGCGTTTATCTCGGTCATGGTTAAAGGTGAATATTTTCCATGAATCTTATGTTTTTTGAAAACCATGGTCGACGGCGGCAGAGCTCCTTTGTACCCTGTAATTGATGCCCAGTAAGGCCAACTATTTGCTGCGACAAAATCACCATCCCTTGTTTGGATTATGTCTAGATCAAAAAACCTAAAACCCTTTGAATAACTAAAATCCAAGGCTTCTTTAGAATTTGAATAGTCAATACCATCAATTCGCCCTCCCGAATTGGCAATAACCCTATCATTACCCATTACAGCATATCCACCTCTGCTATCAACAGGGGCATCTGAAATCACTTTTAGACTTACTAATGCTAGACCCAAGAGCCGACCATCATCACTTGTTCCTTGCTCTAAGGGGGAAGAAACTACAGGCGGAATAAGTTCGATGATATGTTCTTTCTCTTCAGTGCGAAATGGAATTCGGTAAGTCTTAAATTCTGAACTTGTAAGAAAGACTTTTTTACGTTTATCTCCAACAGCGATCACCAATGGAATCTTTAGACTCGGGATCACTGGTCTCAATTTTATTTCAATGGTAAACTGTTTTGGTAGTGGAAACGCAAACTTCAACTTTACTGTTGCACTTAATTTTGCATCACTCCATCTTCCCCACTCCTCTTGGTTGGAAACACCAGAGACTTCTTCAATGAAACCCGGATAAAACGGTTCACTGAAAATGATCCCATCTTCAGTGGTCCTCCCCATATATTCATTTGCTTTTTGAAGCCGGGACAATCTGAATTCATAAGTATCCACATTGCTAAACAGAAAACTTTCAATATCAATGTTGGTATTTTGAAGCAGGGGTTGCACATTAACCTCTCCCGCTTTTGTGCCTTTCGCAATACATTTCTCATGCTGATGCCGTGATGGGAATATTGTATTTATTAAGTGGCAATCATCAATCCAGATGAATTTATCATTGGCGTTCAGGGCCATTAAAAAACTCATAAGACTTTCACCGGGCGTGAAAAATGGAAAATATGGATTGATCTTTTTTGTATCCCTGTCGAAAGAAAATAGCAGTGGAAGATTATAAACTTTGTCATCAATAGTAACTGTTTGTCCGTCAGTTGAAACAGTTGATTCTTCCCTGACATGCGGAAAGTCCCAAAAATTGAGTATACTTGCCTCCCATTCATTCAACTTCTGATCAAAATTAACAAACTTCGATATCAGTGATTTCTCGATGTGTAGATTTCGGCCAAGCCCAATATTAGTTTCAATTCCAAGCTCATGTAAGACTGTTGGTCCGATATCAAATGGCACACCCTCCTTATCAATGACGACTGGAGTTGTCTTTTTAGGGTGAAAGATCGTGAAAAGATTTCGTCGCTCCTGTTTCTCGAGATAACTATAGGCATCGTTCTTCATGGCTAAGTGATCAGAGACCAAAACGATTAATGTCCTGTCAGAAAAAGGGGATTTCTGAATTTTTTCAATGAAATGAGAGAGTAATTGATCCGCACACTTTACTGAATCAAGCATATCGTTATAAAGGTTCAGAAAATTTATTGCACCGCAACTACGGGCTACATATCCGTCAGGATGATGGGTATCCACTGTCGATAGAAAAAGTGCAAATCTATCCGTGCTTTTCGATAATCCAAGAAATCGCTCGAAGGCGATATCTAATAGCGTATCATCATATAGGCCCCAATCGTTTAAGTAGTCAGGGTCGCTCAAATGATCCTTGAGTTCCTTGTTAAATGACTCTTTATTTACTTCATAAAACTAATTATTGTTTAGCCCCGCAAGTGAGTGTTTCGCGCTTGATTTTCCTGATTATTCTATCGAAAGAGAGGTTTTTATGACCTGTCATTTAACCAGGCAGCGTTGGTTCTTTTAAGGGGATTTAAGTTTATCGCTGTTAGATGGAACACAAAAGGGCTTCAAAAAATGAAGAAGCCGATCCCACATCCTTGTGGGATCTTCCTGCTCCATCATCACCGGCTGCTCAGGTTGTACTTCTACAGGGCCTTATCCTTCCGGAGATTTCGTGATTATAGGTTTTCGTGCGAGTCGATCTGCTCGTTGAAGTCGAAGTGAAGTTGGTAGAAGTCTTGTTCTTGCTTGGTAATCTCTTTTTTGATTTCGATCTGAGGAACTATGATGGAGCGAGATCGGGCCAAAGCCCAATAGGCTTGGCCAAGGGCTGTTAGCATTTGATCAAAGCGTTCAAGTTCCTCCTCAGTCAGGAGGTACAGTCTGGTTTTCTTTTTCATCGCTTACCCCAGAGCTTCTGGTGCAATTTTTAAAATAAGATCACCGTCGATTTTTTGCCTTCGCTCAATGTGAGCAAGTTTCATGGAGGACAAACAAAGACTGTTGATCTTCCTGGGAAGTCCATTGGCGAGCTGATGGATCACAGCAAAGCTGGCTTCTTCAAAAAGCGGATCTGAGCGCCCGGCTTGCTTGAGTTGCGTGTGAATATAGACTTTGACCTCATCAATGCTTAGCCCAGCCATGTGGTAGTGTAGGTGGATTCGCTGTCGTAAGGGTTCGTGGATGGAACGGTTAAGTTTATCCAATAGTTCCGGTTGCCCTACGAGCAGCATGATAAACGGGAGCTTTGAGTCCATCATAAAATTGGTCAAGGGCACTAGCTCCTGAAGAGTCGCATGATCCATCATTTGGCACTCATCAAAGATTAAACAAGTGACCCTTCCTTGGGTGTATTGCGCCCAGATGGCCGCTTGGATTTGGTTAAATAAATCGGATTTGCGCATCTTTGACGGCAGATTGAGGAGACTGTTAATTTGTCGATAAAGATCGGTCTTTGATACCGTCGCATGAGGAGTGTAACAATGCTGATAACTCTGTGGGTTTAAGGTGTCCACCCAACGCCTTAAGATCGATGTCTTGCCACTTCCTGGCTCACCCGTGAGTCGCATAATGCCGCGGTGATTTTTTAAATAACTCAAACGGGCCTCGGCCTCTTTGACATCAAAGCTTGGCACTAGATCCGAAGTCTTTATCTCTTGCGTGAAGGGTAATTTTCTAAGTCCAAAATAGGCTTCAAGCATTAGGGCTTCTCCTGGTAAGGGATTATGGTTTTTCTCCCACGGGGCTTGTAGGTCTTACCATTGGCTCTGGCGTCGACCACTTTGAGAGCGGTGATTCGTTTGCTATTATCATAGAGGTAGAGCTCACGAGGATTATCCTGACTGTAACGGATTTGGATCTTGGTGCCGATATAAGAAGCTGGGACTTCGTAGATAAGATTGTTGAGGCTAATCGTGGCGTCGCGGTTCACTGTTCGATCAATGCTCACTAAAAAATGCTCTTCAATCTCTTCTTCTGCAACTCTGGGGCGTGGATATTCCGCAATCGACATTTGGTAGCGATCGAGCGGACGACATCCAATGCCTGAGTGCAGGTTTGCGTGATACTGATCCCGGAGCCAAACATCAAAGGCACTGTTTAGCTCTTGCAAAGAGCGCCCCTTGAAGTCAGATAAAAAACTCTCCCTGACGGTTCGCCAAAAACGCTCGATTTTGCCCCTCGATGGTGAGTCATAGGGTTTTGAGTGAATAAGGCCAATTCCAAGCGGAGCACAAACACTGCGAAGGTAATCACCGGAAAAACTCGGCCCATTATCAACATAAAGTCGGTTGGGTTTACCATAACGAAGCAGGGCATCCTTAAAAACGACTTCGATCGGCAATGTCGTTTCCTCAAAACTCCAACGGTGACCCACTATCATTCGAGTGTGATCATCAATGATTCCAAGCAAAATGGCCTTGCGCCGGCGCGGTTCACTTAAAACCGGACCATGCATAAAATCCCCAACCCACAACTCACCGAAGTAATCCATCTCGTAGCGCTTGCGACCCTTCGGCGCCTCGCCGGTAGAGAAAAGATTTTCACTTTGCAAATACCGTCTCAGCGTCTGCTGGCAAATAGGTGGTTTCCCTAATATCTCAGACTTTAAACAAATTCTATAGAACTTCGCCACGCTCACTTCCAGGTACTCCTCCCGAAGCTTGCGGATTTCAAGCGCTGTCGCCGGAGGTATCGCCCGTTGCCGACCCGTATCGGTTCGCTTCTTCGGAGTGATTCCAGCAAAACCGTGCTTTTTGTATTTCTTCAGCCAACCCTTCATCGTCTCTGGGGCAAAGCGCTTTAAACCGACGCCTGGTACAAGATACTCCTCCAAAGCCACTTTTCGAAAATAGTCCATCTGCTTCCGCCGCGTTTCCATCAAGACCGGCGAAATAATTTGATGTCTTAGAAGGCCTATCGCTTTTCTTATCTCTTCGTTCATTGTCAAAATCCTCCTTTTTTAAATCTTGGAAGACCTTGTAAGGGAGATTTTCGGTAAACACTTCCAAACCCATCGGCTTATGGTGAAAAGACCAAATCGCCAAGATTAAGGAGGGTAAAAAACGATATTCTGGTGAACGTTCCAACGGCACTCGGCCCTTTTAAAAAGCCCAATGAGAGACTGGGAGGGTAACTCATAAACGGCATATACAGATTTTGAAGCCGGACTTGGCAAGCCTAACACAACCTGATTAAGGAAAAGGCTTAAACAAATACTATAAATCCAAGAATACGCCGTCGAAGAAGACACACTGAAGTCGGTATCGCTAAGACCTTCACTTAAAATTCCAATCGATTGGCTGGTGTTATGGCTCGCCTTTGAAGCTTCGGCAAAGCTCTCAAGAGTCGAACGAGATGGCGATCTCCCTGGCAATAAAAAACTGGGGAAGTATGAAAAATCACAGCCCTTTGAGTCACAGTGACCGACATGAATCGCTATCGGTCCGACATAATCCAAGAATCTACAGAAAAACTCTCGTACAAAGTAGCCCTTCCACCTGGCACAATCGGCTGCGCCACACAAAGGACATTCGAGTCGCACAAATGGAAACGGATAGTTCATTGAAATGTATCTCGCCCCCTTGGCACGAGCAGACAAATAGGCCTGACTTGAAAAAAGGTATTGGCGCTGGGCTAACTCGTCTTCTACACTGAAAAGGATAAGATTTTGCTTGATAACAAATCATATCACGATGGGGTGCCGGCGAAAGCCGCACCTCCATCGGTTCAATAATTAGGTCAATTTTGTACCTAATTCCTAGACCTAAGATTGGTTAGCCGGTTAATCAATTATGACTCAAATCCACATCAACCAACCACTATAAATTGGTAACTAACATTCCTCACTTCCCAACACTTCACCAAACTGATGGGTAGAATAAAATTTTCCTTTTCCCGAAAACTCCAAACTCGCACCCTGAATGAATGTTAGGTTAAAGTTCAGAGCATGCAACAAATCACTCATACAGACAGCACCCTCATAGAACTTGTCCATACCGCTCATCGAGTTGCCTCTCGATGTAGTAAACAGAGGGAGACCGCACTGGGATGCCACCATGCCACCAATAGTAAAACCTGTGCCACTAACTTGTTTGATATTAGAAAAATCCATACCGCGCGAAGAGATTTTTTCACTAAGATTCGACATCAACCCTGGAAATGCAGTTTTGTTAAAGTAGGTCCTTTCGAGACTTTCTGCGTAAATAAAAACCAGATTTAAGTTCTGAGTAGGATCTATTTTATCTGAACTCGGGTAGACGTAATGCCCATAGAAATCGTTGCTATCATTAATCAACCGCTTATCAACAGTATGACGTAACGGACTAGGGCTTGTATCTCGGGCTTTGCGTGCCGCATATACTTGACTTACTCCAGGACCACTCGCGACACTGACCAACAAAAAAAAGTGTTGTGTTAAATTCAGTAGCCAAACCCATCGAGTTAACTTGAATGATTGTTTATTTTTTTTTCTCTGAACTCTATAGAACCAAAGAGTTAACCATATGATCAATAAGACCGCCGTCAAGCTCAACGCAAAGAGGCCCTTGTACTGCCCAAATCCCGCTTTCTTAACTCCATATTGAATTGTGAATTCAACGGCACGATCATATCCGGAGGGAAAAAAATAGGCGATTATTCCATAAATTAAGTAAGAGAGTGAAAAAATAAAGACTAACAATGAGTTACTGACTGCAAGAAAAAAACCCGGAAATGTTCGAACCGTCAGAATCATTGATATTAAGAATGATCCCAAAGAAAGAATAATCATTATTCCCCTCCATAAATTGCTGATTCCTTAACGCAGAATATCCTATAAGCCTTTGCAGAAAAGAGTTTGCGCATAGCGCTGGTGGCGCCGAACTCCCCATTTAGATCTATTATGCCTTCTGCACTTGTTGCATGAGAGAATTTTGATAACTAGCTCTTCCGTGGACCGTTTCTGCATAACCCTTCCGTAGGTCTGGTTTTACACAAAGGGACTCAAGTTCAACCTGGATCATTTTCTTGGGAATAGGTCACCAGCTAACACTATTTAATAGATCCATCCAATATGTTGACGACAGCCTTACATGATAATTTTCATTAATATCGGCCAATGCATTTTTTGTGATTTTTGTACGAAAATCGGTACTTTCAAAAACCATTTCAAATGCAACTCGCCAGGAATCGAATGTATTCTCAACGAGAATTCCTGTCTGACCATCGACAATTACATCGTTATAAATTGGCGACTTAGAATAAATCCCAACAATATCCAAAGCCCCATATTCGAGATATTTTATCGGTGACTTACATGAATTAAATAACAACGCCTCTGGATCCTCAACTCCACCCAACGGAACAATTCCAACCGAATAGGCTTGTTCTGCTAGCCACCGTTTATGTTCAAACCACTGAAAATTGCCGATCAAATTTGCTTTATTGAAATTAACCAACTCCGGGTTGGGGTCGGATATGATATCGAGCTCCACTCCTGAATAATGATCGGTGACATAGTTAATAAGATTAAATAGATCTGATTTGAATGAATTCACCTTCAGCATGTCTGCGTTTGTAAAAATAATTCTAAAGTTCCGTTTTGGCTTTAGAAACGCTCTGTGCCTCTCGACATTTATTCCGTTGGGAGCCAAAAAGGATTTAACCGAAAAAAATCTATCTACTTCTCTTTGCAATACTGGCGTTGCAACAGTGACGACATTAGCAATGGCTGTGTGTTGCTTGATGACATTAATTTTTGCGTTCATTCCCTGCCCCCCACTATATTGGGGAAATGCCGGCAAAAAATCATCGATGTCATAGATTATTTTGAGGCCTCGTCTCTTTGCTTCTTCGGCAATCATTACAGATCTTTGAGAGGAGTGCTTCTGTAAAATAATGATTCCGAAATAACTTAAATCCTCAAATTTCAACTGAGACTCATCGATGATATTGTAGTTAATTTTGCCTTGATCCTTCAAATAATCGAAGGGTTCCAAGATTCGAGCAAAAACACTTCTCGATGGAATTGGTTTATCTGCAACATTGGTTTGTCTTTGGAGGACTAATACTTTTGGAATCACTGGTATACCCGATTATAGGCTTCAAGTGTAAAGCGACCTCGTTCAAAGTTTACCACCGTCAAACTGGCATTTAGAACGTGAAAAGCAGGATATTTAATTATGGGAATATCAAAAAAATAGTGCAGCAAACAGTTAACCGTGCCACCGTGCCCACTCACGATTCGCAGGGACTGAGTTGGCTCTGCCAGTAAACATTCATCTGCAAATGCCTTCATCCGATTATACA
This sequence comes from Pseudobdellovibrionaceae bacterium, assembly GCA_044374645.1. Classification (GTDB taxonomy): domain Bacteria; phylum Bdellovibrionota; class Bdellovibrionia; order Bdellovibrionales; family Bdellovibrionaceae; genus CAUJGP01. Next base: position 7,758 of record JBILOD010000024.1, read on the forward strand.
CGCTCAAAATAGATTCACCCTCTGGATAGCACAATTCATTAAACTTGCCCTGGTCTTCAAATCGGGGTTCAAGCCGATGCAGTTCCCCAAAAGTGAGGTGACTATAGGAACCAGTATTGGTTTCATTTAAGCGAGCATCCCTTAAAATTGAAATGTTATCCCCCATCGCCAATCTTGCTGTTTGGATGGTACGTGAAAGCGTTGACGCATAACAAACCTCAGATTTGATTTCTAACTTCTGCAAAAGTCTTCCCAAGTTGCGGGCTTGCTCTTGACCCAGCAGGGTCAACGGGCTATCCATTTGACCACAAACCAAACCTTTTTCATTTGCCTCACTTTGGGCATGTCTAATTAACGCAATTTTCAAACTCGAACCTCTCAGCAGCTTATTAGTCATATCGAACAAGGTGATATTAATCAATCTTCACACTACACTTGGATGCTTTAAGGTCTCATTTACTCAATTTCAATCAGGGAGGTCCAATAAACTAATGCAGCGTCCCGCCAATGGAATGCACTGAGATTGACTTTTGCTCTAACCAAAATAGCTGTAAAATAAAAAAATGCTTGAGACCGTATAAACGATTCGACCATCCCCCAATACTGTACGAAAAAACCTCATAAAATAGCTCCGCCAAAGTGAATAACAGAGCCCACCACACTAAGGCGTTGGAGGTGCATATGTCAAAACGGGCATCTAATTGAAACTCATTGCGCCCCGTTTGAAACGACCGGCTAGGTAGTTCTAGGTGTCGGAAAACAACAGAGTTGATGTGCAACTCATGGCCCTAACCGGGTAAGGATAAGATTATGCTAGATAGCAAATCATATTACCACACGGTAACAGGAATATGGCACCATTACCGATTCCATAATTAGGGCAAATTGGTACCTAATTCCTATCCCTGATGGCGATTGAGCCATTAAGCACTGCTAGCTAAAGTCGCTTGGCAATTGGCTTCCTTAAATTGAGTGTTACCAAATGGATCGAAAAAATTCCGGCCAGATGCACAGAATGTTACCTTTACGCTTTTGAATGAGTTTTGCTGCAGAGGTATGGCTTGCACGAAACAATTAATGGAAATTAGATGATTTTTGAAATTATATTTAGCACACTAAATGCCATCCTGATGGCTTGTGAATAATTTAGCTCATACCACCTGAGCTGTATTGAAACAGAAACTGACAACCCCAATGCGCAGCTGCGCAAACGGGTACTGTATTGGAGGCAGTGAGTGGCAACGCTTGCTGAATAATGAATGACTTTTTCAGAAAAAAACCTAACTCCAAGCACTTTGACAACGCTGGGGATTGCCTTTAACCAGCGAGCCGGCAACAATTTTGACCTGATTCGCCTTATCGCTGCTTACTTGGTTCTCTTTAGTCACTGCTTTCCTCTTTACGGCGTAACCCGAAACAATGACCCCTTTGAACCCTGGGGCTGGCTTGCTGGCTATAGTACTTTTGGGGGAGTCGCCGTGGCTGTCTTTTTTGTTTTGAGTGGCTTCCTCATCACATCAAGTTTTGATGCAACTCCTAACCCATTTCAGTTTTTATGGAAGAGAGTTCTGCGCATTCTTCCTGGATTGTTCGGATGTGTTTTGTTTACGGTTTTATTCATTGGACCTCTTGCAACCAACTTAACTTTTTCTGAATACTTTTCTAATAGCTTAACCGGTGAATATTTAAAGAACCTAATTCTAATACCTCGATTTGCCCTTCCAGGAGTTTTTGCAGATAATCAAGTCAACGTTACAAATGCTGTTAACGGCTCCCTCTGGACACTGCCCATTGAATTTGCAATGTACCTTGCTGTACTGATCCTAGGCTGCCTGAGACTTCTTAATAAAATGTCGGTGATTGGCTTATTGGGCCTCATTGCAGTCACCCAATGGAAACTTAAACCATTATTTTTTCCCGACCTACAGACCGTCGGAATCTTTTTAGTTGATGAGTTTTTAACCCTCTCATTTCATTTTTTTTGCGGAGCCTTTTTTTATTTAGTACGCCATCGTATATCTCTTCGCTATGAATATTTTTTCGCCTGCCTCGCTGCACTCGTGGCTTCTTTTAAAACACCCTATGGCCACCTTGTCTTCACTCTGACTATTCCCTACCTCATTTTTTATTTATCGTTCTACCGTGGAGGTACTTGGAATTTTTTAACCCGGCGGGGGGATATTTCTTATGGCGTTTATTTGTACGCATTTCCCATCCAACAACTGTTAGTTCAAATTGCATCTCAACCAAAATTTGGTTTTTGGTTTTTTTTGATAGGCGCTTCACTTCTGACCTATATCCTAGCAACCCTTTCTTGGATCATCATTGAAAAGCCAGCCTTGGCCTTTAAAAACACATTCGAACTTCTGAGCTTTGGACAGAAGAGGCCCCTGCCTTTTAATGAACCGCCTGTGAGAGGCGCTTCAGAGGTGACCCAAGAGGTTTAGTCATAGCCAATCCTTATCATGGCCAATTTTTTGGTTTTTGACTCAAAACCCAATCATTTGAGCTGTTTGTGACGAAACTGTAGAAATGGCGAAGTCGTTTTCACTCGCTTGAGTCCCAAAAACCGGGTCGATTTATTTTTTTGTGTACTCTTCCAAGAACAACATCGGGTCGCCCTCAAACTGAATGTAATTTTCAAGAGTCACATAGACTGGTACGGCTTTAGGAAACTGACTGAGAAAAGCATCCATTCCTTTGCTGCCTTTCGTTCGGCCACTCTTAACATCGATGGTAAAAACTCTGCGACCAACCTTGAGGACGTAGTCAACCTCATATTGTCCCTCACGCCAATAGTATAACTCCTCCCCCGTGCGTGCGCGTGGTGCTCCAACAACGAGTTCCAACACTCTGCCTAGCTCATCACACTCATATTCATCTCGAAAGGTCAGGTAGTACAAACATGGTGCCATGGGAAGAATCTTTGGGGATGAAGCCATTGTTTTAACCTTCTTCTCCGAAGACTTCTCCAGAGCCTTAATTAGAAACGCACCCTCATACATCGAAATATAGTTTTTGACGAGCGGTTCATAAACACTTTAAGCCGGTGAGGATTTTCTGTTTAGTTGATTTACTCTGGTTTGAATCTTTTTAAACCAAAACCACCGGCTGAGGCCATGCACTCGGCTCACAAATGTGCTTTTGAGTGAACAGAAATCCCCTGTGTCTCCATGTAGTGCAGGCATATTATATACGCGATAAACAGCATCAAACTAACAACTATCTCCCCTACCTTTAGAGTGAGGTGATCTAGCTCGATATTTTCTCTAAAAAATAGCCAGCGATGGCGCATTCAGTTTCAACTCCTGTTAAGTGGCGCTTTTTTGTAATTTCCGTTACCGCGCCTGGCGAGCAGTCTTTTTAGTAAGCCAAAATGGGCATGGAAGCCTTGTTATATTTTTTCGAGCCAGTATCGCGTACCATATGCAAGTATAATTTCACATAGTAGTACCATATGCAGGTATACTTGCCTATGGTACGGCGACCTTAACTAACTGAATTTCCTGAAAATTAGCGAGAAGTATTACAATGTTCTCATTTTCAGGAACATTGGCTGCGAAAGTAACTAAATTTCGGTAAATTTATCGGAAGCACAAGCACCGTTTTTCCAATGGTTGCAAGAAAGGTCTTGACGCTGAGTCAATCATCTTCTGGAGAAACATAATAGGCCTCCGGTATTTCATCTCCCCGAATTGGATTGAATGAATGATCATGCTTCGGAATAATCGTCTTGGTTTTTATTGCTCAGTTTTTTAGTTCATCCTCTAGAAAGGGCAAAACCTCAACATCAGGAACTCGGTGTATTTCGTCCTCAGGCACAATCGTGAGGCGTAACCCCCACCCTTCATAAGTCGAAAGCATTTTGCCGAATTCAGACCAACTCAGTCTTTTGTCATCAACTAAGATTTCGGGAGCAGGTTCGCCGGTATTGGGATCATGTCCATATCCAACAACGCCACGAAGTACATCGCCTTTCATAGACCAACTGGAAACTCTATCTTCGTACTCAATTTGGGATTTTCCGATCGGAACTTCCCAAGCAATATGTTCAAAAGCCGCTTCGCTGTTTAACATGGCCTCTACAGTTTCATTATGCAAATCAAGTAGCTCCTCGTCAGTCATCGATCCAATGTCTGGCCCAATGGTAAGACTAATCCTCGGAATATCTGAGTCGGAGTAGGTGAATATAGCCGACTCATTTTCTCTGGTAATTTTGACTTCTTCAGGGCTAACAACTCTAGGTTTTGGGCGGGCCATAAAACTCCTTTAAAAGCCTGTTTGATTCGGCCATTGGGTGTATTGGCCCCCTTCTTAAATCGAGGTCTATGACAAGACAACAGCCAAGCTTCATTCGACTGAATTTATCTACAAAAATTTCATGGAACGGGCCCGCGTTCGCAAAAGAGACGTTGGATCAAGTAGTGGCTTGTTGGGGAGTGTCTAATTTTTCGTATAACAACTTGATTTAACAGTGAAATTAACTTGTTATCATATAATATCAATATCCAAATAGTACATTATTTGATCATGTTTATATTGACACTATATTGTACCAATATAAACTGATTCATATGTTGTGCTTAAAATGTAAACTTAAAATTAGAGGCACGCCCAAGTACGGGTTGCATCCTGGATGCTTTGCTGATTGGTTTAAAACGGATCTTCAAGCTGAATTCCTGAGCCTTCAACAGAAATCCGTAGCGGCTCGAGAATCCGAAGGTCACCACCACGTATACACATCTAGCTTCTATCACGGAAAATTTAAAAAATATTCTGCGGAACTGGCTGAGGAACGCTACCTACTAAAATTGAGGGATCTAGATGGCGCTCCCGAATTACCCGAAGTTGAGTATCTCTGCAATCAGGTCGCTGAGATATTACATATCCCAGTGCCACCATTCTATTACATCGACTTTTTCAATGAAAAGGTCTTTGTGACCAAAGTTTTCATTCGGAAAAATGGCGGGATCGCCAACCTTGAGCATATCTACAAATTCATGCCCGATCATAACTACGACTGTGAATCTCTGATAGATGTCATTGCAAAGACCACAAAGCGGCCACATGATGTGAAGATCTTCCTAGAAACTCTGCTATTCGATGCCCTCATTGGAAATCACGATAGGCATGGCCGCAATCTTGGGTTTGTAGTAACGCCTTCTAATATTTGTCTGGCTCCAATCTATGATAACGTTTCGTACTTAAGCTTGGTTTCAGGGCCAATGTTGGGCGCCGATTTTAATCCAACGGGCAGAGTCGCCACCAAAGAGACAATAGAACCATCTATGTTTCATTATGTCCAAGAGCTCAAGCGATTGGGGCACCAAGATCTTGTCCGGAGTTTTGCCAAAAAGATTAAGTTATCAACGATTGAACTCTTAATCCACCAAAGTTTCTGTTCAGAGCCGATGAAAACGGCCCTTATGGGACTAATTCAAAAGCGATTCAAGGAGCTCATCAATGAGTTACATGCTTGATTATTCCAAAATCGATAAATCGCAGCTTCAGGTATATGCAGAAGTTCGAAAACGAAGAATTTTCGTTGGTACCCTTACCTGGGATAAGAATAAAAACATTTTTGAGTTTAGATACGACCCAAGGTATGCAAAGTCGAAAACCGCGATTCCACTAGGCATTGAACTTGACCTTTTTAAAAGCTCACACAAATCCAAGGAGAAGCTCTTCCCTTCCTTTGCCGACAGAATTCCATCAAAAGAAAATCCCGCCTATGAAGATTACTGCCGATCCCAAGGGATCTCCGTTGAGGAATCGAATCCTATCATTTTGCTGATTTCCATCGGAAAGCGTGGGCCTTCAACTTTTGTATTCGAACCTGTATTCCAAAACGACTTTGATTACAGAAAAGTTAGAGCCTTTCGGGAATCGTTAGAACTTTCAATCCATGAATTCGCTGCGGCGTTTGATTTTAACCCTCCCACCCTACAACGTTTGGAATCGGGGAAGAAAAGTGACCTAGGAACCATCAGACGAGCCCAAATATATCTGGATTTCCCAACGGTCGCACTCTGGCAAATTCAAATGAACTCAGGCAAAATCCATACAAACACATTCTTGAAGCTCTGGTCTCACTTTAAAGCCGCACAAGGTTCCGAGAAGGAAATTAAATCGACTTAAGTTTTCAGTAGCGTTGGGCCATAAAAACGAATCAATTCATCCAAGTTCAAAGCATCCGTATTTTTGAATATAACGAACTTGATCTTACGGCAGTCGGTGGAGATACAGATGCAAGACCCCGCCACTCAGCAACTTGTTGAATTCGCCTCTATTTCTACGAAGGCATTATCAAAATCTCTGACGTCAATTGATTTTACCAAAGGCATCCCAATATCCAAAGGGGCCAGCGATTTTCCATTTTGATATCGAGGTTTTCTTGAATAACCACGTCCGATTTTTTTCTTTTTTTGTTTCTGCCGCCAACTTCAAATCGGATCTTTTGAACTTCAAAATCATATTGTTCCTCATCCTTTGATGAGAGCACGGTATAACCAGCAGTCATCAGGACCGACACAAAAAACGCCTCCCGTCGGGCCCCGATATTCGGTCCCAAAGTGTTATAGAAGGAACAGTCTGCAAACAAAATCTTGTCACCTTTTGAAAAAGCCTTTGGCGTGGAAGTGCTATGAACAATATTAAGAACTGACGCCTCCTGAAGAACACGGAGAAGCTCGTAAACTTTATGCTTGCCAATCTCCCATTGAGACGTAAGTGAACTGATATTAATGGTGGGTATAGCAGAAACGGCTAAGTACTGAATCATACCCCTCAATGCCGATAGGTGGCTGGCCTCTATTTGAGGAACAAAATAGGGCACATCTGAAAATAATATTTTATCTATTATATTTTTGATTCGATCATCATAGCGCCCTTCGAGAAAAATGGGCCTCTGCCCATGATCCAAGTACTCCTCAAACAAACGATGAATTTGACCAGAGTTGCTTTTATCAAAAGAAAAATAGGCTTCCGGTATTTCATCTCCCTTAATTGGGTTGAATGAAGGAAACTCAGTATTTGTTTTCAAATTCAAAAATTCACGAAATGAGAGCAGGGGGATTTTTGAAAGCGGAAATCGCCTCGATAAATCGGCGTTACCTTGCCGAAGTACCAGACTGCTGCTGTCCGACACAATTATTTTTAGCTTAGGAAAACTATCGTACAAGGATTTGACCTCGTTCGTCCATTGCGGTCGAAAGTGGATTTCATCGAGCAATAAAGTGCGATAACCCTGCATGTAAATAAACTCACCAAAGCTATACAAGTCTAAGTTCGCCAAACTCAGGCTGTCTAAGCTTAAATAAAGGGAACTCTGATCCTTTTGACATAACAGAAGAAGGAAAGTTGTCTTACCTACCCCTCTTGGACCAATAAGCAGCGTCCCTCTCGATGAGACATCTACGGTTTTAAAAACTGGTCTGTACGGTGGTTTTAGAAATTCCAGGCACAGCCTTTTTTGATTTAAAAGAAGCGACTGAAGAAGATCCTTGTAATTGGTATCATTGGAGGCATATTTCATTCTTTAATTGTAGTGCTATATCAGCACCAGTCAATACTGAATGGGTGCTGATATAGCACTATTGTTGTTCAAAATGGTGCTATTATAAAACCAAACCTAGATCTTGCTTTAGTTCCGGTCCAGCTTTGAGGCTTTTGGCTCGTTCGTCAGGATCAACTTCCGAATGCTTCACTTTCTGTCCATATGCCCTGGAACTCTGGGAAGGAAGATCCAAATGCACATCGAAATCCCATTCTATTTAGTCGCGAGAGCCGTTCTCAGACGTTCAAGCGGCAAAAAAGTAATCCCTAATTTTTCGAGTTGTTTAATCCGTGGCGCTGCCATGTCTGATGAGACCACGAGATTTGCCCCTTTGGGATGAATCCCTCGAAATACTTTTAGTCCGCGAGGATTAAATTCTGCGGCTTTCCATTTGCACTCTATGGCAATGGGGTCTTTTCCGCGTCTTTTAATGATAAAATCAACTTCGTTTTTTGCTTTATCGCGCCAAATATGAATGTCTCCGCGATCCACAAAAGTAAGAAGCTCGTTGAGCACCAAGTGCTCCCAATAGATACCACGTTCCTTAGGATGAAGTTCTGATACACCATTAAAAAATGTTATAAATCC
>JBILOD010000523.1:0-3080 GCA_044374645.1 Pseudobdellovibrionaceae bacterium
GCCAAAGTAATGCCGCAGGCGTGATATACGGCTTTCGCAATTCGACGATAGGCAGTTCCAGAATTTATGACGACAGGAGAGTTTCGTTGGGTTTTTGTACCATCTCCCAAATCTCCCCAACTATTGTAGCCCCAGCACTTCAGCACATCTGAAGTTGTGATGCCACACGTGCCTGCTCCACCCACCACGACCGTTTTATAGTTAGTGCCTCCATCAGCCGTCACAGGACTATTTTGCTGAGAGGTTGATCCAATCCCCAATTGACCACCGGAACCCCACCCCCAGCAACGAAGAATGCCACTCGTTGTGATTCCACAGGTGTGGGGCCCCCCCCCGAGAGAAATCATCGCATAGCTCGTGCCAGAATCAATTGTCACTGGCTGCAATGAGCCTGTTGTCGTTCCGTTGCCCAACTGACCGTAAGACGAAGTACCCCAGCAACGTAGCCCCCCCGAAGAAAGAATCACACAAGTATTTGAAAAGCTACTGGCCACACTGATAACGGTTGGATTCGGAGCGCCGTCATCATCCATAATGTCCTGGTAGAATATTCCTCGCTCCCCGATTTGGACTTTTTCCCGATCAGTGCTATAAAGTCCAATGCGTAAACGTTGTTTACCATCAATCACTGAGTTTCCGATCAGTTGGTAGGATATCGAGGCACTGATTTGCCCAGCCGGAATGGTAACAAAGCCATCGACTAAATTGGTTCGTCCACCAGTGATCGCCGCACCGTCCACTAGATAATAGACCCGAGTGTCGTAGATTCTCGGTGAACTCAACTTGAGGTCCACAGAACTTGTCACATTGCCTTCAACAATGAGGTCACTATTCTTCGAAAAAATGACGACCGATGGGACCGCCGCATCTTTATAAAAATTCCGATCAATCACTGCGCTGGTATTGCCCGCCAGATCAAGTTGATGAACCGATACCATCAGTGGCCCATCCGGATAACTAGATACATCCGTGGACAACTCCCAAAATCCATTGGCGCATAAAGAATTCATGTTTATGGCGCCACTGATTTCTACGACCCCAGCACCGGGCTCACAAGTCCCTTTGATGAGATAATTTGTTTCAGTCGTCTCATCAATAAAACTTAAATCCGCATTATCGACGGTGGCGTTCGGCGCCACCGTATCTTTTATCCAGGAATAGATTGTTGCCGCCTGCGGGAGCTGCTCCTCACCCGTAGACGCCCGCCCCAAAAGACAGAGTCTCATTGGCCCGTCTGGAAGCTGTTGAAACTCCGCAGAGAGATTTTCGCTGATAGGTTTTGCATCTTGACTATAACCCGTAGACGCCAAACAGTCGGTCAGGGAGGCTAATCCCAATTTAAATCGATAGGCGACCACGTTTTGACCTACAACAGTCTTATTCACTTGCGTTGCATTGGAGTAGGCGCCCCAACCCAGATCGATTTGCGCTACGGGTGAACCGGAGTTTTGGTTAGAGGATTTTGTAGAGTGACTTCGATCAAAAATGTCGAGTGTAAGACTACACCCAAGACTGGTCCAAAATCCAAATATGAGGAGACCTCCTAGGGCCAAACGATCACCTAAACTCATGTTAACTTATCGGTTTTTTTCCTGAGATGCTTAAGTGGTTTACCTCAATACCCCATTTATTCTCAATTCATGACACCGAAATTGGGTGTCATCGTTTTGATTTACGAACTGGTTTACTCAAAAGTCCGACACCGTCTAAAATGGATACAGACTTTATTCCAAGGATGGATCAAAATAGTACAAATACCATCAGTTTAAAATGTGAATCATTATGTCCGCCGACTTTGGCTCAACCTGGAGCGGATTTCACCTTGGAGAATGAAGGCTGGTTTGAAAGGAGGTTGCCTTTTGATGAAGACCACCGATTCACCACTAAAGTCTAGATTGCATTCTTCCGATCAGTACAACGATGAACTCGAAGTTGTTTTTGCAGATTTCCATTATTTCCTGGGCCATCCTGTTGTGCTCATGTTACTTGCGTTTGGATATTGATGACTCCGGCCGCAGCACTTTGCCTTCCAGTCAAACTAAAACTCTAGCGATTAAAAAGCTAAGCACAACGGCTCCTTCTGGATATTACTCAGCATTGACTACTATCGAAATCACAGTCGAGTTTCCAGAACCTGTCTTTGTGGAGGGCTCCGGAAACCTGTTCCTTGAACTCAACATTCAGCCTATTCCCAAAAAAGCAAAATATAGCGGCGGTTCAGGTTCGACAGTGCTCCATTTTCTCTACACCCCAGAAGATGGTGACTCCACGGCCTTGCTTGAGCACTCCTCCACCGGCTCATTGATATTAGGGGAGAATACGTCTTTACTGACTGGACTTGGCGAAAGCGTCGACGGCCTGCTCCCTGTTCCTGGCATGGCTAATTCCATCTCGGAAACAAAGCAAATCACCATTGATACAACCCCGCCATCAGTGACGATGATTGATCCGCCAGAGATTCCCACTGGGACGGGTTCGACCATCACAATTTCGGGAAATCATTTTACTCAAGACATGGCCCTCACTATCAACGGTATTCCTTGTACACAATTTCAATTTATCACGACCACCACTGTGAATTGTTATGCGGCACCTTTTTCAGCAGCGAATTTAAATCTTAATCTGGGTAAATCAGAAACCAACATAGTGACAACGGACCCAATCATCAAATATCGCCCGCGTCTGCCCACCGCACCTTTTTGCTTCAATAAACCAGTTGATATTATTGAATCAACAACAGATAAGCTTTTTGTAGGAGGGTCGTTCACGGAGGTGGGCACCTGCACAGGGGCAGGTGCACCCCTAGATATCAAAACGGGTCTCCTCAAGAAACCCGTTGGCCAATTTCCAACGGTTGTAGGGACCGTCACAAAAGTGATTCCTGATCAATCAGGTGGTTTTTTTATCAGTGGAGAATTCACATCCGTCGATGGAGAAACCCGCAATAACTTAGCTCTCATAAGAGCCGATGGGACACTTGATGACAAAATTGGTGTCCATACAAAGTTTGATGGAGCTATCAATGCATTAGCTTTTGATCCATCTAAAAAACGACTTTATTTGGGCGGCAGCTTTGTCAG
>JBILOD010000480.1:0-3509 GCA_044374645.1 Pseudobdellovibrionaceae bacterium
GTCGAACAATTGGCACATAAACACGTTTTATTCTGCAACCAGTGTATTTGTACATAAGTCGATGGCACCAAGGAGGATTTCGTCATAGATCATCCATTCAAGTGAAGTTTGTTTGTAAATCATCTAGGGACCCCACATTTTCAATTTGAGAATATCTAGCAGAACTAGACCTACTAACACAAGGAGGTGTCTAATGGATTTAGAGGTACTAAAAAAGGAGATCAGTACGTTCCGAGGTGACGATGGTCGAGTCAGAAAAGTGAGTGATGAACTACTCTTTGAAATTTTTCGGCCTGGTAGGAATGGACGGGCCCCTCAAAGGGATTTTACTCAGCCGTCGGAGTGAATCAAAAAGGTATCGCTTCGATTATTGGTAAGGCGAAGAAATTAAAGAGAGAGAGAGAGAGGCATTTCCCAGTAGCTGACTTCAAAGAGATCAAGGTGGTTGATGGACCTACAACAATGATGGGGTTACTCCCACCTTGTCGTGTGATTGAGATTGCTTGGGATATTGGCGATTCCGTGAGGACGTAAAGATGAAAAATGACTTTGATTTTTGTACTAGAAATTTTTGACCTAATTAAAAACCAAGAATAGTTAGATAAATCAGAATTCCTATTACGGATAGAATTGCCATAAGCCAGTAGCCTCCATTCAAAAGGTTTTCATTTTCAAATTTATATTGAACTATTGTATTTTGGTTTTGAAGTTTGACTCGGTCAAGGAGCTCAGCAATCACCAGATTCTCAGTTTCAATTTTTTTCGCAATTTTCTCAAATTTTGATTTCCAATAAATTACTTCAATTTGAATTTCACTTCTTACTATAACTTGATCAATTTGAGAAAATAAAATAGATTCACTTTCTGTTAGAATCTTATAGTTGCGGATATATAGGACAATGCGGTCCCTCATAAAATAACCAAAGGGTTTCGCATGATCACTGTTTCCCCAGGGTGCCAATGCTCCTTGAACTAGATCACGCTCCGACAAAGTTCCAAATGGTGTCCACCGCTTTCGTAGCGTCCTCCGAGGAAGGAACAGTTCAACTTTATCTTGGGTCTTATATATTGAAGGGATAATTTGATAAGACATGTCGAAAGACCACACTTTCTATCAAACTTAAAAGTATCGTTAACTAGGGTCGCTGGCAACCTTTTGAATAGTCTTATCGACGCACCCGATGATCGAAATCCAATCAAATTCTTATCGGTGCCGCTTTGATTCACCGGCGTGGTTGGAACTGTGTGGCCTTTCATGGTTGTAGTAATTCCTCCATTCTTCAATCTCTACTGTCGATGTCTTAAATTTTTGAATTTATTTAGATTCAGACACTCATATCTAAACTTCCCATTAAAGCTCTCATAAAGGGGTTTTCAATGGGCTTACCCGGCTAAATAAAGCGAATATTAATTCTGTTTGCAGTACATCTGGCCACAAAAATATTTGATATAAACTGGCTCATAGATTAATTTTTTGTGTTCCACAAAACAGTTGTCGTTCTTTTGATAGGGTCGCGAATGTGTGAATTCGAAACGAGTCCCATGTTTCGTGAATCCAAAGTGGTAATTGGAACTTTGTTTTCATGAACCGGGCGGAAGATGTTGCTGAAAGGCCTTTTTTGTATTCGAGAGTGGGGCGGATTTCACCAATATAATGACCGAGCGTGGTGGGGCTCATTCTTCTAAAGATTTCAGAATCTCACCTTTCTCAGATTTGTCTGAAGCGGGGCACTTGTCGGTCACAATTAAGACATTAATCCTTACGGCAGGATGATTCATTTTGATACACCCTTGGATAAAGGTCTGTATCCATTTAAGGCGGAGTGGGAATTCGAAGTATTCCAATTTGCAAACGAAAACGATGACACCCATTTTCGGTGTCCTGAATTGAGAATCAATGCGATGAACGGTATGTCGTTTGCATGTGGTAATTGATGAGGTGAAAATGAAAAATCATAATTTTGCAACACTACCAATGATCATCGCGCTTCTGTCCGCAACCACAGGTTTTGCTGAACCGGTGTTTCTGGATTCGGGTCGACAACTCATTACCATAAAGGTTCGATGTGATGAGCAGGTTTTCGACATACAAACCGATTTTCAGATGCAAAAGCTAAAACAGCAGTACTCTGATCAAGCCGTTCAAACCCCCGCGAGTCCTCAACTCATCTCAACCAAGAAGATTGACGGTGATAGTCACCCCGATGTGCCTGTGATGGTGTCTATGGAAGAAGAAAAGGTCCCATTTCCAGAGTCTTATGTTCCCGCTTGCACGAAGATCTTTAACTCCTTCTTTATGAATAATAAAATTGTTGCATTTTACAATTCAGAAAATTTGAGCCAGTTGACTCCAATGATTGTAACTTCGATCCGTAATGTTCAATCCAATAAATCCACAGGCTTTGTTAGCCCGTTCCAACATCCTTCAGATGCCACAGATCTTCAGACTCTTAAACCGACCAAAATAATGCGCAAATTTGACCTCCAGACGGGCCTAAAAACTTCCGAGGCGATTTGCAACCAAATGTCGAAGAGTTCTTTGGCCCGAGAGCAGTTTGCCATAGATTTTCAAGCCGTGGCCCAGATGGAATGTTTACCAGATGTCCCGAGAGGACAGAGAGGGTATAGTGGATTACCAAACAACTACTATAACGGACTTGGTGGGATGAACTCGAATCAAGGTTTATATAGCAATCCTGATACTGAATCCCAAGCCACCAACCCATCGACATCAAACATTGGATCCCATTAATGTGATGAGCTTCCAGGAAATGGACTTTTTCTGGTGTTTTTCACCCCTCCGCAATTCTAATTTATCTGCAATTGCATCGAAGGGATCAAAACCGTTTTTGTCTTTATACTTTTGAGTGGCTGACCAACTGTCCAAATACCCCTTTAGTTGAAAGAAATCCCACTCCACTTTCAAATAGAAATCAGGCGTTTCAATTTGCGAAAATGGAAAGGGAATTCCTTTATATCCACCAATAAGAAGCCAATTCCTTTCACTCCAGTAATTTTTCAGAAACTCCCTGCCATAGGGATCAAGAATTTCATCCATTTCTGGAGAGATTTTAAAGAAGTCATATCCCCACGCGGCAATGAGACCGTTGGGCTTCAAAAATCGCTTCACGTTGGCGTAAAAAATTTCTAAATTAAACCAATGGAGCGCTTGTGCCACAGTCACCAAATCCAAGGACTGAGATTCAAAATGAACGTCTTCAGCGGAAACAATTCGATAAACAATTTTTGGGTCATCCGTAGCATGACTAATTTGCGCAGCGCTGAGATCGGTTGCAATCACTTGGTCAAAATGATGGGCAAGTGCACGGGCGGCCTGACCATTGCCAGTCGCACAATCCCAACAAAGTTTGGTATTCGGCACATGTTGAAGTAGGAACTGGAAAAGTTCTTTTGGGTACTCAGGACGAAATTGAGAATATGCAGCTGCCTGCTTTGAAAATCTATCCTCTTTCACTCGATTCCTCCACGTCTCCAATTCAACACGCCCC
>JBILOD010000505.1:0-3245 GCA_044374645.1 Pseudobdellovibrionaceae bacterium
CGGGTGAATCAGCTCGTTCAGCCCAAGACTCTGTTGTTAGTTGTGGAATATAGATAGGCTTTCCCGTTTCTATGACACGGTAAACTCCACGGCGAGCGGTTGGTTTTGCGGGGAATCGTTCTATAACGTCTTTTGTTAATCGCGCAAGATTGGGATCGCGATGATGAACCTTCACACGCTCAATTTGGCCAGATTCGCTTAATAGGTCAATCACACACCAGCTCGCAAGATTCTTAACGAGAAGTTGTGCGACCTGATCAAAAGTTGAATTGTAATCCGTGCAGCGAGAGAAAAGCACAGAGGCGCTCTCTAAAAAACTCAGAGCTTCCTGATTTCTGTAGAACTGTGCTTCTATTGCGTCATTCGCATTCACTATTACTCCACAGTTTCTAGGCAAGCAGCACTACGATGTTGCTCGACTGTGTTTCTGAAATTTGCTTCTCAAATATGCTTCTCAAATGTGCTTTTTCAATAATTAATCTGGCTTAATCTGTTAACTCATTCGTATTGGCAATAGAAGTAAAGAAATCTTGATAAAATTTTCCTTTCGCCCGATTTTCCAGTCACTGAGGGGGAGGGGAGGTCGGAATGGCAGAAATCCCAAGAGTCTTGCTCGAGGGATCGCATTCGAAGCATGGTTGCTTACTTTTTGCTCATGGGGCAAATTTCAATCGGAGTGCCGGATTTAACCACCGCAAAAATTTCGTCGATCTCTTCATTGGTAACAGCGATGCAACCCCAAGTCCAATTGATAACCGGGTGTTCGCCAGACATGAGTTCGCGACGACGAGCCGGATGGTTAGAGAGTCCATGGAGATAGACATCACCTCCAGGGTTGACGCCAAGTTTTCGTGCGCGAGCGACATCGCGGTGGTTGGGATAATTGATTTTGAGTGCTCTGTGATAGCCGGAGTCTCGTTTTTTTTCGGTGATCGTATAAATTCCTTCTGGGGTTTTGAAGTCACCTTGTTTGACTTTGTGACCCACTGGCTGCTTGCCGAGAGCGATATTGTAGCTTTTTATGATTCGTTTGTCAGAAAGCAAAAAGAGGCGACGGATGTCCTTGCGAACCAGTATGGAAGTGATCCCGTCACTCGCACTGACATTGACCTTTGAAAGATCAGCATAGAAAGACCCTTGAATCGAATCCAAATGATCGCAGAACGCAAACTCATTGGCATGGGTAGAGATAGAGTGAAGCGCTAAAGCACATAGAATGCTAAATGATATTAGGGATGATGTTTTCATGGCCACTAGCCATAGTGCCAATAATTGTATCTGACAATTGAAAATAGGGAAGGGTAAGAATCTTTACAGACTTGGCTTTCAAGGGAACTGAAGTTTCCCTTGACGCTATGATTTTTGATTAGAACGATAATCTAAAGGAAAAAAGTTATGCGTTTCCGAAGGCCAGAGTGGCATGGACACGGTGGGTGTCATCATGAGCTTCGAGTTCACCTAAAAACTCTTCCACATCTTTCATCTGCTCGTCCGTTAGCTCCGTCACCTGATTGGGTTTGAACGACGGTTCGCCCTTAGTCACAGTCCAGCCTCGTTTGGTGAGAGCTTCACGTGCTGATTCAAGTGATTCAAGGTGAGTTAAAAACATGTAGCTGCCGTCTTCGTTTTTATAAACTTCTTCGGCCCCAATCTCGATCGCTTCCTCTTCTGGATCAAAGGTTCCAGTTTTTTTGCCTTCGAGCAAGCCAACCCGTTGAAACATCCATTGAACGCTTCCGGATTCACCCATATTGCCGTCGTGCTGTTTGAAGAGAAGTCGAATTTCTGGCGCCGTACGATTGCGGTTATCGGTCTGACATTCGACGATCACACCCACGCCATGTGGACCATAGCCCTCATAGGTCAGTTCGTCGATCTGTGTGTCTTCGAGAAGGCCAGCACCTTTTTTGATGGCGCGCTCGATAGTATCGTTAGGGCAACTCACATCACGCGCAGCCTCGATGGCCATGCGGAGCCGGGAGTTCGATGCTGGATCAGGGCTTCCCAATTTGGCTGAAACCTGAATCTCGCGAACAACCTTAGTGAAGACTGCCCCTTTTTTTGCTGCATTTGCTACTTTTATTGATGTTTTCCAACCTTTTCCCATATAGGCCAAAGGTTAAAGAAGAGGGCTGCAATTGTCAAATTTCTTCGTTCGGATCAACAAAGCGCCATTGCCCCTCGGGGAGCGGTCCGAGGCGTAGTTTCCCAACGCGAACGCGCTTCAGACCTGTCACTTGCAAACCGACGAGTTCCATCATGCGTCGAATCTGACGTTTCTTACCTTCTTTTAGAACGAAGCGCAGTTGATCCTCATTGAGTTGGTCCACACGTGCTCGTTTTAAAGGCTTTCCATCGAGGCTTAATCCCTGGCGCAGAAGTTTGATTTTCTCTTGGTTCACTTCACCTTCGTAGCGCACTAAATACTCTTTTTCGATTTCGCTATTTTCTCCGATGATTTTACGGGCGAGTCGACCATCTTGCGTAAAAAGCAGGAGTCCTTGTGAATCAATATCCAAACGCCCTGCGACCGCGAGGCCATCAAAGTGGCGGCGCTCGAGAGCAAGTTTCTTTTGTTGCGGAGCCTGAAATTGAGTTTCGGCTTTGATGAGCTGAACGGCCGGCACATAGTCTTTCTCTGGTTGAGCGGAGACAAAGCCAACGGGTTTATTAAGTATAATTGTGACTAAGGAATCTTGACGTTCTTGGGCTTTGGCTGCCAGTTCGATATGACAATCGCGATGTACCTTTGTGCCCAATTGATTAATCCGTTGGCCATCAACAAAGACGAGACCCTTTTCGATATATTGATCGGCCTCACGCCGAGAACAAATTCCTCGCTCTGTCATTAGTTTACTGAGGCGAACGAGTGACTCATCGCTTTGAGTTTTATTTTTTACATCAGTCATAGGGGAGGGAGTCTAACATTGTTTATTTTTGAAGGGCAGTGAAAAATCCTGTCCCAGGGGTGATCATTGGACACAAGGAAAATAAGGCTTTTCGGTCCCCAAAGGACGGCCTTAATTGTCACTCGCTATGAAGGAGCGGGCATTGTGGCTCGACCGGGGAGCGCGGATGCCGAGTGCATCGATCACACGAGTTTTACCGGTTTTGCTTTCAGATGTCCTATGGTATTAGGGATATCATAATTTTCATTTTCACCTCAAGAGGTGGTTTCTATGGATTCAAATAGCATGGCTTTTTTGGGACTTGCGCTCAGTATTGGATTTGTTCACACGTTGCTG
>JBILOD010000344.1:0-4766 GCA_044374645.1 Pseudobdellovibrionaceae bacterium
ACATGAGGACGGTGCGGCTTGCACAGTGAGGATGGTGACAAACCAGATTAGAGAGAGCATGCGCCAATTCTCCGAGTCGCCTTATCGAGCCATTTTGAATTTGAATGTTTGTTATAGAGTTTTGAAAGAGACCTGAGTATTGCTATCAGTTTATTGAGGCCCGCTATTTTACTCTTTAAGAGAATGAGTTTTTTTACCACCCCGCCCGGGGTCAAGTACTCCACAGTTTGAGACCCAATGGCCGCACAGATGACATTGAGTTTGAGCTTAGGATGGAATTGCGCTAGCACCTCACTCAGTTCATCCATCATGGGTGCTAGTTGTGGGATCAGTTCACGAATCGCTTCATAGGATTTTACGGCCTCGTCCCAAAAAGCACTTAGGTTCACTGAGGGAAGATTCGTAGGATCCAGTAGTTCCAGGTTTTCATTAAGCTTGGTTTGGGCGCCACTTCCTGCCGCTGACGAACACGTCATGGTGATCTCAGTAAGGAATTTTTGATCGAGTTCGCGTCCGAAGTTCAAAATCTCTGGGGTTTCCTCGTTTTGGCACTGAGCCTCTTTTGCGGAGGCCTTCGGAATCAGGAGTTGATGGATCCAGTGCAGATGCGTTGTATGGGAGGAGTCGATGGCTAGCAGCAATGAACGTGCCTGGGATTCCGAGATTTGATAAAAGAAAAGAGAAAAAGTGAGGCCGTCTTCATTGCGGTCTTGGTAGAAAAATCCCTTAGGATGGGAAATAAGACGTCGAGGTTGCTCCGGCTTATTGTCTCGAATTCCGAATTTGACCAAAATAGCACTGCTTCCTTTTTCGTAAATCTGGTCCACAAAGCCGCGCTGATGAACGATCCATTCACGAATGATTCGCGGCTGATACTGATTGTCGGTGAGGGCTTGGTCGATACCACTGAAAAGTGATTTCAGTGGTGCGGCATCGGTCACCGGCGAACGGGTGGTTACCAAGAGGAAAATGTAAAACAATAAAGTTTTGTAACAAGGATGTTTCATATTTAAAGGCTAATTGAAAAGACCAGCAATGTCCTGCGTAAGTCGCGTGATCGCTGGACAGAAGTCGAGAGTCCATTGGGAGCGTAGACCTGCTTTCGAAAAGCAGTGTCAAAATGAACCCGAAAAATTTGGTACGTTCTATGCAGTAAGGGTCTTTGCAAAGGAACTAAACAAAAAAAGGGGGAGTTATGACACTTCTAAATAAAGTGATGTTTGTATTAATGGGTCTTTTTTCATTGAGCGCCACTGCGCAGCAATTTGAAACTCAGGATTGGGGTCGAATTGATACCTATCGTGAGCGCGTGACGATTGAATGTAGTAGCGACGGCTATCGCTATGAAACATGTCATGTCGGTGAAGGCATTATCGATGTGCGCTTGGTTCGCCAAATTTCAAATAGCGCATGTAATGAAGGTCGCAGCTGGGGGTACACCTATGATTCGATTTGGGTTGATCAGGGTTGTCGCGCCACTTTTGAAGTTGTGCTTCGTGGAAGCCACGGCGGCGGTGGTGGCGGTGGCGGTCACCATGGCAATTATTCGGATGTGGTATCTTGTTCCAGTAATGGATACAGATATGAAACTTGTTCCATCGGTGGAGGACGGGTCATCGATGTTCGTTTAGAATCACAGGTGTCTCGTACTGCTTGTGTTGAAGGTAGCACTTGGGGTTGGAACAACGGTCGCATCTGGGTTGATCGTGGATGCCGTGGCACTTTCCGGGTTTATTATCGCTAAGCGGGAATCGAATCCAATTAAGAAGAGTTCAAAAAAAGGGCCGGATCTTCCGGCCCTTTTTTTCTGACCACTTGTAGCCCATGGGCTTAATTCGACGTTTAATTTCTCGCATGATTCTTTCAACAGGTGAGGTTACTTTTTGATTTGGTCGGATCGGCGTCGCGTGCTTCTTTAAGTGATAGCTACCTCTTCTTCGCCACCGGTTAGTAGTTTGCCTGCATTCGGTTTAAACTCAATTTTATTGGATGTATGACGCTGATCTTACAAGTTTTCCGATTTCTTTCAAACTGCTCTGGTCCAAACGCCGAAAGGAATTGCCTCACCAGTTTTCGAGTGGCCAATTAAAACACAGATTTCTTCAGGCAGAAAAAATAAAAAAAACTTCTGTTGAACTTCTGTTGAACTTCTATACAGCGACAATCAGCGCCTTAAAACAATATGTTCCAGACACCCTTTTGCCTTCAGTTGAAAATAAATGGTTTTTCAGACTGGCACAACTCTAGCAGTTCGAATTGCTTGAAAGGTTGTAGTCTGAAAACATGGGAATAAACCCGCAGACTTTGCAACAGTAACAGCTTATGAAGTACTCTTCCTTTTTATATTTGATAGGGTTGGTTATTTCGGTGCAAGTCTTGTTGCCTGGTCAGCAATGTTGGGCTGGGCCTTCTTGCACCGAAATTTTAGGTGAGAGTTTTGACAGAACCGTCTATATTGAGCAAACTTCTAAGCAATCACGACTAAGAGTTGTTGCTCAAACGATATTCACAGGCGCAACAGCCCTTCAGCTTGGAACTCCAACAATGTTGAGAGGACTCCAAATGAAGGGGTTCTTTTGGATTAGAGACGGACACCTTTTAAGGGGCATGAAGAGGGCCTATGGGGAAGGTCCAAGTCCTTGGGGGAAAACTGAGATATTTACACAATCAGGCACGGCTAAGATACTTGAAATCACGATTTATCCCTTAGTTGTATCCAGAGCTTTGACGGGCGAAAGGATTGGACTTCTGCAAGAGCTTTTTCCAAGTTTAATTGTATCTTCGAAGGGCGACTCGGGAATGCGTTTTGGATCGAACGAAATTGTTCCAGACGAAATCCGATTCACGCTGGAAAGATCAAAGATGCCTACTGATGAATCGTTTGAATCCTCATCGAGAAGTCTTGTGACAACTCTTTTAAATGATCCAAAAGGACTACTCGGTTTAAGTCCGAAGTCGGTCATTGCGAAATATGAATTGCCACGAAGATTAAAATCAGAAACGTTTCTAACGGAAAATCTAGATTTTTTCGGAAATTTTGGGCAATGGGACAACGTTTTTGGGGAATCCTGGTCATCTTACAAGAAAAGAAATAGGCATGAGAACCACTCTTTAAGAGATACGGGCTTAGACATTGATTTAAGTACTCAAGAGATGTCATTCTGGCTTGGAAATGCATCCTATATGAACGAGGTCACGGCCAATATTCGAAGAGTTGCCTGGTCGTTACTTGAGTTGGGATACGACAGAAGTGCTCGGTCATTACCCACAGCAAAGATCAGTGGGCTCAGGGGTGTTTCGGTTTTGGGTTTAAAGTTTGATGAAATGTCAATCGCTTTAGTTAAGGTTTTAGATGGCGCTCAAAATAATCCCAAATTTAATCAGCCCCTCTCAGATCTAAATGCTCAACAAAAGCAATTGGTCAGTGATTGGTTCTTGAGAAATTTTGACCAAAGTGATCTTCCGGAACAGCAAATAATTCGCTTTGAAGATATTGTTGATCAATACGAATAGTGTTTTCTCATTAGTACAAAAAGGACTTTACCTCTCTTCAATCTTTTACCTACATCGGGCTCGACCAATATTTGAAAATCTCACCCACTCTGCAACGGCATCAGTTAATAGAATTGTTCGGTTGGTGTGGATGAGACTCCGGAGTGAGTGGTGGTTTCAGGGGCGGCTCCATTTTTTGTGAGCCTTCTTGTTTTACATGTTCCCCCTTGAGAAGTCCTTCCGCCAGTCCCTCTGCAAAAACAATCAGTAATTGTTGTGGCGTCATCAATGGCACCTCCGTCTGCTGGGGAATGTCTATTTCTTGAAGCGAAGACTTACCTATAAGGAAGTGGCGCAGGCCAAAGGATCCCAGAGTGATCAGCGTTCCATAGAGTACGATCGCAAGATAGGGACCACTCTCTGTGGATAGTAATAGGAGGTTGAGTTGCTGGCCTAGAGAGATGATCGAAAAGATGATCATGGAAGTAAGAATAATCGAACCTAGCAGTTTGAAAGAGAGCTGGAGAATTTCCTCGTGTATCGTTTGTTTAATAAAACGAGCAGGATCGGTGAGTGCAGGAGAGATAGATCTAAAATTTTTCAGTATGTCTGAAACGAGCGCCATCATGTTTTTAGTTTGTGTCACAGGAATTACCTCGAAAAGTTATCAAACGTTTGTGAACAAAAGGTGTTTATAATTTTACATGAGTTCTACGGTAGCCACAGAATCGAGAAAGAAACCCGATAGAGGTGCACAATCTAAGTGCCAATCCGTTTGGGGACGACCTCTATCGGGCGTAACGAAAGGTGGTGTGGATGGGAATAAATTTTATTTAGTGGTGCCGGCGTGTTACAAAAGTGATGAGACTGCCTAATGCCACACCGGTGGCTGCAGCAATCGCTACACTTTGAAGCGGATGTTCTTTCACATACTGCCGTGTGGTGACGACGTAGTCGTTGGCCGTATCTGAAACTTCGCTGGCCATTGTGCCAATCTTAGCGCCCACATCGTGGGTGAATCGTTCGATGGATTGACCGACTCCAGCCTGTTTCTCGCCCATGCTACGCGCCATTTCCATTTCTTTACTATCCATTGGTCTACTTACATTTGCCATACAAAGCTCCTTATTGAGTTGGCTCAGTTTCTTTTTCTTCTACTTCGGGAGTTTGTCTGTGATGGTTGGTTAAGGCAAGTTAGCTAAATAATTATTGTTAAAACCTAATTATTTCTAAATAATTGTTGGTTATATATCTGTTTTTTCTTTTAAACACAG
>JBILOD010000394.1:0-4266 GCA_044374645.1 Pseudobdellovibrionaceae bacterium
CCCTTCTCTATGAAGGCCTCAGAAAAATAGTAGCCATTTTCTCCTACGGGGCATATACAAATTGATTTATATGGATACAACCAAAGGTTATAACAACGCAAAGGTGGGATCATGAATCTCATTGATCATCTCGAAAAGCTCAAATACTTTAGCAGGCTTTATGGATTCAAATCTCTCAAAGAGGCCTCCAAGAGTATTGGGATTAGTCAGGTGGGACTTTCTAAAAACATTGCCATTCTTGAGAGTATTCTCGACACAAAATTGATCATTAGAAATCATTCGGGGATCCGCTTTACTCCAGAGGGCGAACGCCTCTATCAATTTAGCTCTAAATTAATCGAATCAACATTATCCTTTCAATCCACTCTAGCTCTCAATCAAACTCCAGGAGTTGAAACAATACTTAATTTGGAAACATACGATAGTATTGCCGTTTATTTTATTCCGGAACTCTTTGAATATATACAAACTGTTTATCCAAGTGTTACCCTTAACGTTAAAATTGATCACAGCAGAAATATAATTGAAAAACTCCATAAAAATAAGATTGATTTAGCCATTGGAGTGAATCTTGGCACCTCTAATTCAAATTATAAGATTCATAAGCTTTTCAATGATACATACGCATGTTATATAAACCCACGCGCTAAAGGTGAAATCGAGAAAATGAGGATAATTTTACATCCAAAGGCTGCTGATCTGAATGGAAAGACCTGTCTGGAGTACTTGGCTAAACCTCTAAAGACTCGAGAATGTGTTATGAGTGAAAATTTTGAGACGATCAAGTCCTTAACTTTGCGATCTATTGGAATTGGTGTATTGCCCCGAAATGTTGCAGCACAAGATGTTCGTTCTGATCGCCTAGTCAAAATTTCTTTAAATCGACTACCTGAAACCTTTGGCACCCATGAAATAAATTTTGCTCACACTCAACATCTCATGGAAACTCATAACGATCTAATTCAAGAAATGATTCGCATTGGAAATTCCTGGTCCAGTAAAGTCAAAACTTACCAAGGGTAGCTTTGTCGTCTTCAAAAGCTAATGATACCCTCTCGGAAAATCTTCCATTCTCCTCACCGAACGGACTTGAGTTCACGTGTATCCAGCGGTTGCCAGAAACTCGGACGAGCAACTTCAATCAAGTTGCTCTGATTTTCTGAAAGTTCATTCGCTAAATTCAAACTTTCTAAACCCGCTGGTGAGTCAACAACCCAGATCTGTTGCTCCTCAGTTAACGTGTATTTGCGCTTCAACACTAGTCCCTGTTGAGCACAAAACTCTCTGACTTTAGATTCTGTGACACCGGCCCTAAACGTCACAACCACTCCCCCCGAGAAAGCAATGAGTTCACCACCTTGACGAAACAATGGCGAAGTTCTCTGGTTAGCAACGGATTTAGCCATCATGGCTTTAGAAAAGTCAGCCTTTGTGTACTTTAGAACCTGCACGCCACCGCGAAGTTTTTTGATCGAGAGGGGTTTTAAACTTTGGGACGCTGGATTTTGGGATTCAGAAGGAGCGAAATCCACAACATGATCAGAAACAAGCTCTAGTGGGATTTTTTCCTTCCCCCTCCACCAGTGATAACTTCCATTGACGGAAGCTGATTGCGCGAAGCCCGACAACGAAAAAAATACCACAAAGCCGCCAGAGATCGCCTTTGAAATTTTAGTGACCATAAAACTTTAGCCTCCAACCTGAAACAGAACCGACAGATCCATTCGCACGACCATCACGAATTTTTAGCTCCCAAGTGCCTTCAGCGCTCTCTCCTAAGAAATTTGCAATGCCGAACTCAAAAACATAATTTGATTTTGAAGCACAGCTGGTGGCGCTGAGATTTGAATCGCGACAGGAGTGAGGCTTAGTGATCTTGCTTGTCGCGGCGGCCCCGCCCGCAATAGGTGTTCTGACAACACTGATCTCCAGGTCGCCTGGATCAGTGTGACTGAGTTTCACCTCTAGAGTTACAAATTCAATGTAGGAAATGCTCGAGTTAAAAACCGTGGTACCATTTTCAGTGAGTGCATTATTCACCGTAAAATTGTTCATCGCTAAATAATCACCAGCATCACTTAAACTTCCAGAGCTGGTGGGGCCTAAATATCCAGTTCCTAAGGTTTTGGTTAGCACTGCTGCATTTCCCACGGGCACCCAAGACGATACCAGTGCCACGGCCGCTGCCGCATTCACAACGCCGAAACCATAGTCATCATGAAAACCGATTCGAGTCGGTTGCCAAGACACAGAGTTCGATTGTCCTGCCGACTCTGCTATAATCATTTTTACATCCCGCCAGCCGAGATTTTTGTTTTGGTCTTTGGCGGCTTTTAAGATCAAGCCAGAAACACCTGAAACGATAGGTGCCGCCGCAGAGGTACCAGTGAATGTCTTCGTGTATTCGGCATTGGGCAAATCATCCCAGCTTCCTTGAGTATTGCCACAATTGAGCCCTTTGTAATCCGTTGCCGGTATATCTTCGCCGGGAGCACAGACCCATAAATTCGATCCGGCTTCAGAAAAGAAACTCACAACCCCTTGTTGATCAACGGCACACACACTCATGACACCAAAGTTGGAGGCAAAACCATCATAATTACTGCGATCGGATAACTGTCTGCCATTCCCTGCGGCCCAAACATAAACTGTTCCTAACCCACCGCGACCACTTGAAAGCCCCTGAGAAATGCCAAACTTAAAATCATCATGAATATAGTACTGATTGAGTTCAGCAACATCGTCCGGAGGGCCATAACTGTTTGAGGAAACGTCCGTCTCACTCGCTTTGTAGGTAAGCGCATCAAAGATATCACTGGAAATGCCCGAAGTCGTCCGAGCAGAGATCGAGGCACGGGAGGCAACTCCACGAATTCCTTTTCCGTTTTGATCGCGGGCACCGATCACACCTGCCACGCAGGTACCATGGCTCTCACCATCGGTTAAAGTAGTGTCGGTTCCTCGAGTGGGCATAAGGAAATTGAAGCTCTTGGTAAGGTCCTTGTTATCACTGAGATCAGAGTGGGCTAAATAAATTGAACTGGGGTCGACGACTGCAATACGAACCCCTTGCCCCAGATTGCCGGCTTCCCAAACGGACGAAGTATCAATGTTCAATGATGCAGACACCGATGTCCCCCCAAGATACCACTGATAACCAAAGTAACTATCAGGGCCTGATGTGGCACTGCCTGTTTCATTTCCAGTATCGCTATAGGGTTTAAATGAACCTTTCGGAGAGCAAGCCTGACCGAGCAACAACGTCGCAACACCCAAAATACTGAATAGAAAGAAAAACCAGGGTCGTCGAAATTTCAAACACGCTCTCCATAACAATAGTTCACTACTTACAAAAAAACAGCAGCACAGGAGGTGGTCTTTTTCTGCTGCCCCTGTGGTCATTGTCTCACACCTCCCAGCGAACATCTAATTTTCAGGGGTGGTATTAGATCAAGGTCTCAGAGTGAAGACAGCGACTCTCTACTCGACTTTGGAACTGCCACCAAATTGAGAATAGCCGTCTTCATTTGAGCCAGTTCAATGGCCTGATTGCAGGGAACACGCTCTAAACAAGTTCGTTTCCAACAGGGACTACATCGGTAATGAGTAGCGAGTTTGATCCCTCGATCATAAAGATCAATTTCATGGGAACAGGTCGGGCCAAACCATGCTACCGTTGGCTTTCTAAGTGCAATCGCCATGTGCATACCCAAGCTATCACCCGTCACAACGACATCCATCGCATTGACACTCGCAAGACCATCACGCAAACCCAATTGGGTCGGACTCAGAATCACTGAAAGTCCGTTTGAAATTTTCCGATTACGTTCTTCATCCGAACTTCCTCCCAAAAGTACCATTTGCACTTCGGGACGATCAGAAAACTGCTTAATGAGTGTTCTCCAAAATTCAATAGAAATTGTTTTATTAGGCACGACCCCGCTTGTACCGGTATTCAATCCTATCAGCGTCGTTTCGCCACTGCGGGACCATGTTTTGAATCTCTCTTCCGACAGTGTTCGTTCCGATTCATCCAACCGGATCACATACTCATCGCGCCGATAAGGTAGCTCAAGGGCCTCCGCCACTAATTGCAATTCGGTCTTTTTGTTTTCAAAAAACTTTTTGTTGTTGTTCAATCCCATATCCCACAATTCAATCGCCGCAGAGTTTGCAGGAATGGTGGCACCATTTCGGGGATCAACGGCAAATCCATAACAGACATCAGGCTTTGCCAGCTTTCGAATTCCAGCCACCTCAGGGGAT
>JBILOD010000568.1:0-2781 GCA_044374645.1 Pseudobdellovibrionaceae bacterium
GATTGGATTTGGGCGAATTAACTCAGAACCTTCTAGAGAAAGTTCTTATCAAAAGTGCTTCGCCATCCAAAAGGCTGCGGGAGATTATAAGTCTCGAAGCACTAACGCCCTTCTTGCAATTCGAATCCACCCGCACCTTTATCTTTAAGATGATCGATACCCCCGAAGATCAAAATGACAATTCGATTTTAACAGGGCTTCTGAAGGCGAGTATGACCATGGAAGACCAATTGCTGAGGGAAAAATTGCTTAACCGCTTATTGCCGAAACTTGCGACGGTGGTTTTTAATGAAAAAGACTGGGCTTCTGCCTACGACCATTGCTGGGAGATTATTAGTGCCCTGATGTCGACACCCACTAAACACTTGTCATTCCCTCGGCACCAATCCGCAGTTGCGCAAATTCTCAACCAAGAGCTGAAACTCTATCCCACCTTTAGAACCAATCGCCAGAACGCATTAGGTAATGTCGTTGTCGATTGGTTCCGTTCCTATGGTGTAGATCAATTCCCGGAGGTCGTAGATTCAACATTAAAACTAGACACCCGTAATTTCAATTTAATGTTAAGGGTCCTTCCCTACTATGGGGCATGGAAAACTCACCGAGTCCATTTCATTAAAGTCGTCGATAGGGCGATTCAATATGCGAAGGCCGGTGATTCCTATGTCTTAGATGACCTTCTAAAGTCGATGAGCAACAACAAAGAATGGAAAGACGAACTCGAAATTTTTAATAAAATCATTGATGCCGATCCCAATCTTAATATCACCTATATGGGGCCTGAATTAATTATTTCCAATATACTGGATACCCGCTTTGATCCGAAGGCCTTGGCTTTAACTCACAGGAATGAAATTATTGATCACTTACTCATAAAAATTTCAGCGCATCCCTCCCAGAACATTCTTGAAAAGCTAATGCATATCGCTGGAGATCCTCGGGGTAGGATTGATTTCGAAACTGTATCGAAACTTCTCGCGTTCTTTGACACTCGGGGCATCTACGAAGGGGAGTATAGTGTCATTAATTATTATGCTCTTAAAAACGAAAATGTCGACGAACCAACTAAGGCCTTATGGACGGAGGGTATGGATTTAAAAGAAGGTCTGCCACGCCTCAAGTTCTATGCACGCCATGGTTTAATCAAAAATAGTGGACTGATAGAGTCACTTCAATCCATTAAAAAATCGAAGTCCCAGAGCAAGGCCATCGCAAAGGGAAATTCACAAACGGTCCAAGGCGAAAAAACCAAAAGTACCTCTACTGAGAGCTGCCGTCAGCAGATTCAGCAGAGGCCGAAAAAATAGTAATCCTCCCTTAATAACCCAGCATCCAGACATCTGTATTTTTTTGGGTGCTCCTTAATTCTGATTGTAGGTGTTAACGAGGCGTGAGATTTCTGCACCTTTGGCATTGATCTGATCTGCAATGGATTTTAGATCGCCCACCAAACTATAGGACGCTAATTGGGGGCCAGTGAGAAATTCAGCGCGCCCCCCAGACTCTTTTACGATTCGATCTTTCATCTGGTAAAAGTCTTTACTCTTAAGTTCGATTTCATCCACCAATACTGTCATCTGTGTCAATAGCGCGAGCTTCTTATCGTCTGCGGAAGGTTTTCTACTCATTGTCTTTTGTTTGGATTCTTCAACTTTATTCCGAAAACTCTGTATTTGCGTTTGAAACTGTTTCTGATGGGCATCGAATTTCGCAATGACTTCTGCAGTTTTGATGAACGCAATTCCATGTTTTTGAGCGATGTTGTTATAGCGAACGGCCGCCGCCTTATAGCGTTCTTGAATCGCTTCAATGCGGTCACTGAGATTCGACATATCATCCCGAAAGGATTTCGCGGCAATTAGTCCCGGATGGTCTGACGGAACTTTATCTTCACCGCCTAAGGCCTTCTCAACCCCCATTCGTTTTTTTACAAATTCACTATGCTCAGACTTCATTTTTCCTGATTCTGCCCCCATATGAACCAATTCCTTGCGCAAACTTGGATAGGGATCTAACTTCGCATTTATCAGCTTGGCGGCCAACTCATTGAACGGGACCAGGCGTTTTTGATAATCCGTTTCCAACTCTCTCGAACGATCGGCCAGTTGTGTTTCTGTTTTTTGCATCGAATTGCGAATATCGCTCGTTTTATAAACAAAGCTGATACAACCAACTAAGTCAAAAGCCATCCCGAAAATCAACCATGACATTAAACAAATTCTATTCTTCATAGTAATAAGAATAAAACCGACTAAGAACACCAGTCAAGCACAAGCTCGTTGACAGACACAAACTAACTCAGGCCCAATAGATGTGTGTTCAAGATGAAATCAGCATCTACGATCGCTGTATAACCCCAAAAGCCGGAGCTAGCCAATATGCATGAGAGACTTGAGTTACTAGAGCAACGCCTTGCTCTCATCGAATCCAAACTCGATCAAATTTTCGCAAAGGATGCTCCCCCACAAGCTCATCCCACTCAAGGATCAATCGCTAGCTCTACCGCCACTCTCACCCAAAAGCGATCATCCTCACTCCCACCAACAAAGACAGCCGTCTCTTCCACGCAATGGCTGCCTTTAATCGCCGTGATCTGCTTTGTCCTGTCCGGAGTTTTCATTATTCGCTTAGCACTGGAATCGGGCTGGCTCACCACAGAACGACAGTGGGGACTCTTAACCTGCCTAGGGCTCCTACTTGTAAGCGCTGGCCGATGGTTGAATCTTATGGATCAAAACTATCGGAGCTATCTCTCTGCGGCTGGCTGCATTGTCCTCTATA
>JBILOD010000026.1:0-15731 GCA_044374645.1 Pseudobdellovibrionaceae bacterium
TTCAAAAAAAGGTTCACGAAAAAAATGTTGCGATTCTTGTAAATTAAAGGACCAGAGATGACCCAGTTTACGACCGCCTGGCCAAATTTGGTGAGCCTCTGGGGAAACCCGGTAACCAACAGGTGCATGCTTGGTCGTTGCTTGGGCGGCTAACAGTAAGAAGTCATCGACTAGCTCGATGGACAGGGGTACCCGCAATTTTGCTTTCTCCAGGACCAGATTTTGTAGCTGGGTCCAAATTCTATATTCATGATCCTTCATAGTGGTCTTTAGATCAATGTAGGGCGGTAATCCAAAATTTTGACTTGAATTGAGAAACTCGCGGATCTTTTTCATTTCGTTGATATTAAATAAATTTACTTTATTCTTCAGGCCTGATAAATCCAGATCAAATAAATGGGCTTTATCCAAATTGAGTGTCCGCAGTGTGCGAGAGGTCGCCGCCGTAAAGTCGACCCAGTCATTTTCATAATTGTTGATAAGATTGTGGGTTGAATCAAATTTTTGACTCCACTTATAAAGATTCATGACTCCGAAATGATCAAAATAGAAAATCCGACCTTCATCGGCGGTCGTAGGATCGGGAAAATAGATGTTTGAAACGATTCGAAAGTCAAAATCAGTCAAAAAACCGTTTGAAACCATCGCCTCGAGATCTTCAATGGAGACTTCTGGGCGGATCTCCAAAAAAATATTGCCGGAGGATTCGAAGGTTCGAACCTCTTCTGCTGGGTTGAGGTAGGCAGGGGTGGAATTTTGACTTTTCCAAAAACCGCCCTTAAATACTCTCGCATTTTGAACTGGGGTTTTAGAATCACTCTGGGAGTGTCTACGAATAAGTGACTTCAGAGAGTCTAGGCCTCTATTTTGGTCTTTCAAAGCGACTAAGTATTTGAGGGGACGTTGGCGCTGAGCAATGCTTTGGATTTCCTGTGCACTTAGAAAAAAGGTGGATGATCCCAAAACCACTGGCTTTACAGAGGGGTAGCTATCGCTTCCAAGTTCTGCAGCAGACAGCAAATTATTTGTGTCTTGAGTGTGAAGTCGTTCTTGATCTGATGCTAAATGAAAAGTTATTCCACTTTGCTCCAATTCCTTGGGGCTCATGAACTCTTTAAATAAAGCGATCACCTCTTGGCGTCTCTCTGGAGTCGTGGTGTAGACGCGGCTGAGATCCTCAGGAATGAGGTTTCCTGACGTTGAAACAACATCATAAGTTAATCCTTCACGGAGCACATCAGGAGCTTCGTGTCGGCGTTCTAAGGACAACGTTTGCTCCCAAAGTATACGGTGTTGAGATTCGGTTTTGAACTCAAACGTGATCCCATCCTTTGCAAAGTAAGTCTGAATGCTTTCAAAACTTTCTCTCGAAAAATGATTCTCCCCAGCGGCATACCAAATGAGAGATCGGTCCTTTCGGTTATAGAGTCCGCCATAGTTATTATAGAAAAGCCCTGCCGCCTTTCGCTGCAGTTGGCGATTTAATAGGTCTTTTGAGGCATCAGTGAGTTTAAGGTAGTCCATGTTTTGTTCTGCATCTCTTAAGTCGTGGCGCCATTTTTCAATCTGTTCAGGATCAGGTGGGGCAAATGATTCAACCCAGCGTTGCCTAAAAAGCGGAATATAGTTGGAACTATACTTTCGAAAACCGGCTGTCTTGCAAAAGGCCCGAAGCTCTCTACGACTCTTTAGAAACCAGTCTGTATTCTTATGTTTGTGGTAAAAGCGATCAATGCTTCGAAATAATTCAAACACATCGGCCGAATTTGATTTGAAAATTTGGATGTCTTGATTGATCGACTCAAGTTCATTGAGTATCAATTTAAGTACTTTGTCGTTTTGGAGCTCGCGGCGAAGCTCTTCAATTTGCGATGGTGAATTTAAAAGGGCTGGTTGCAAAGCTTTAACAAGAATGCGAGCCAACTCTTTGTCGGTTAATGAAGGATCGACTTCAATTCGGATTTTCTGAAGAAGATCCCACGCGCGTGGAGAGAGGCGTGCACCGATCTCCAGGTAGCCGCGGAGTTGATCAATAGGATTTCTACCATAGGAACTTCCAAATCCGGAATAATAATGTACCGTGCGACCTCCTGAGACAATGGTTTTTGTATTTATTTGAGATTGCAGTGCTTGTGTGCATGAGGGCGCTGTTCGGCCTTGGGCTGTAAAAATGATTGACAGCAAAAAACCGGCGAAGGCTCTGTTGGCTTGTTTCCACATCATGGTCTAAATAGGTAGCAATTGGAAGGCCAAATAATATCATCGCCACAATGAACAATAGCTGATCCAACAACCTCCTATGGGGACGAATCGTTAGCAGGAGGCGGCAACACAAGGCCGACCCAATCGATGGGTTGTGGAATTTTACACAATTCAATTCTGGAAGGATTTATGCACCGGCCGATTAGACTGGCTTTAGTTGTCCGACTTTTAAAGTATTAAAGGAATCCTCATAAAACGGACTTGCTTTGACGATTAATTTCACCCAAAAGATCAAGCAAAGGTTTATGCAAAAAGCGCTTCTTTCGAAAATAAGCAGTAACTTTGTAAGGCGCTATTGGGCTTGCTTTATCTATTGCGACCAAATCACTCTTGTAGTGCTGTATCACCCAATCGGGTAAAGCTCCCCAAGCTAAAGTATTCTGCAAGAGAGAATGCGCAACTTCATAACTTTCAAATGAATAGCTCGTGACATTTTCTTGTTCGGTGACGATTGAAAGTAGGTCACAGTCAAAGACTCTTTCAGTTCTTTCGTTTTTTCGTGGACTTATAAATGGAAATTTGGCTAAAGAGCGTTTGAGCAATTCGCGCTCAACCTTCAAAATCGGATGATTTCTATTTACACATTTATAAACATCGCCCGCTAGAATATCCTGTGAATCCAAATGATCAGCATGAAACTTACTAAAGCAAATCGCTAAGTCGACAGAACCATCAAGACATAGATCTATCGCAATAGGTGAGCGCGTTTCAATGAATTCGATTTTCGCGTTTGGGAATACTTTGGCCACTTTACCCCAGGCAGGGACAAGTATCGTTGAGATAATCGCTGAAACAGAGGCGATTTTGATAGTACCAGAATATTCATTCGAGTCGGAAGTTACAGATTCTTTGAGGTTTTCCAGCTTTCCAAGAATCTCCTTAGAGTTTATCAGAAATAAATATCCCTGCTCCGTGAGCTTAAGTCTCTTTTTCTCCCGCAAAAAAAGCTTTCTTCCAATCTCTGATTCAAGAGAGCTTATGGCATGGCTAATTGCACTTGGACTAATCCTTAACTCCAGAGCTGCATGTCCAAGATGTAATAGCTCTGCAGCCCTCACAAAGTATCGAATTTGGTCTAGGGTCACTGAATCCTCCCTGGGAGTTGTTCACTTTAACAGAACAACTCTGCTGAAAATTATTCGCTTTACTTCATGAAGTCAATAAATGTAGATGGCTTCAAGATATCAGATCTGCTCCTCCGGGAGGGGCGAGACAAACAACCCGAATAGAAGGAGATTTTTGCAATGTGGATTTTCATTAAACCCATGAAAAAAGTAATGTTGCTTTGGATTAGCTTGATTTCAGTCAACTCAGCGATAGCGATTCCTCAAGTTTATAATTGTACGCTAAATCATTTTACTGCAAATCAAAATGTTGAATATCGATTCCAGTTTAATCCCTCGATCAATGAAGGGTATCAGGTTTTCCTGTTCTCCGAAGTCGAACTAAGATTTTATATGTCTCAAATTAAAAACCTAAGTATTTCGATTAGATCCAAATCAAATCCCAATTCTTATGCTTCAGCCCTGGGATTTGATTTTCCACACCGAATGAGAATTTCACACTTTGATGACATAGAGCCCATCCCGTTTGGAGCCGTAGTCGATTGCAGTATTTGAAAAACTCAGTAAAACCTAATCGAGTCTCATTCGATGAAGAAACGATTGAGACTCGATCGTCGAAATCTTTATGCATCGCTGGAGTAACGTGAAAGAACCTGCTCAAAAATTGCAGAATGCCGCAGTGAGATTATATTGTTCTATTTGCAAAAGGCCCTTATGAATCATCGTCCAAACGAACGATTTTTTTTGCTTTCTAAGGGATAAAAAAATGAAAGTGTTTTTTGGTATAAAGCCAACCTATTCAGAACTTTGGGTTCATTACTTAGTTCTTGCCTATGCCTTCAGTTTCGGGTTTCAAGTGGAGGCCCGTGAGCAAAGGCCAGATTATTTGTCGCAATGGGCGAAAAAACCCCGTATCTCTAGCTGGAGCACCCCAAAAAAACAAACGACAGTGATTCCATCTATTGGCACACCCATTGAAATTCAAAATGTTCCTCAACTGAGCTCCAAGATGGCTTTTCGAGACAGTCTCTGCAGGCAATCGGGCTCAACAAATTGTGAAGGTAACCAGCACACATGGGCCTACAGTAACGATTTTTCTTATTTAGAATCTTTTATTGGTGCCTATCCAGAGGTGAATATAGACCGACTTGATTCTTTTAAATACGGCGCTGCCTTCAACTCTCCTTGGTCTGGATCATATTGGCCAGATCATAAAGGTGGAATTGGGGTTCGTTATGCTGATCCTAATTTTCCGGATTCGTCGAAGTTTGAAAAAAACTATGCTTACTTTCAGTCACAATATCTGAGACCCGCTAGGCAGATTGAGAATTTAAATACTCTTTCGCCGGCCGAAAAGTACGATCTCTTATTTGATGACCCCAACTGGACTCTGACAAAAAGTGTATGGGCGGCTCCTTTGCGAACGTTTCAAGCCACAGGTCATGTTGAAACGTGGACCGGTATTTGCCATGGCTGGTCGCCAGCAGCCATGAATCACTTGGAACCCCGCCGCAGCGTTGATTTTTACTTACCTCACCTGCAGCGGACAATGACCTTTTACCCGGATGACATTAAGGCCCTGGGTTCGCAGCTTTGGGCTACGACGAATCCTACAACTTACTTTATCGGCGGAAGATGTAATGTCAAAAATCCGCAGACAGATCAGTACGGCCGCATTATCGATCCCGATTGTTTTGATATCAACCCTTCAATATGGCATTTAGCACTGTTGAACCGAATGGGTATTCATCAATTGAGTTTTGTGTACGATGCTACTTATGATTATGAGGTTTGGAACCAGCCGCTTTCATCATACCATTTAAACTACTTTAATCCCTCGACTCTAAATAGAGTTTCAACTTTGAATGAAGCCGTAGTTCCCTATCAGCAATTTCAAAATGATCGTTTTCGATCGTACCGAAACCCTAATGTAGCAGCAGTCATAGGTGTTGAGCTCACCCTGTATTATGTCACCGAGAACCATCCCACAGCAAACACTGGCTTGATGGAACCTGATTCGCGTCTCGTTGAGGTCACTTATTATTATGATCTTGAACTTGATGTGAATAGAAATGTGATCGGAGGTGAGTGGTATCAAGCACCTCACCCTGATATGATGTGGCGACCAGCCTTACCCAAAACCTTAGCTCATCAGGAACGTATTGATAACTACTGGGATGGCATCCTTCCAATTCCAGTGGAGCTTCAGAATCTTATGAAACCCGCCGCACATTCAAGCCAACCATTGAGCTCTATCATTCAAGCTCTATTTTGGTTTAGTAAATTCTAGATACTAAGGAATCGTACTCAAAAGTTGAAAGCTTGAACCCAGCTGCAAAAAAAAGCCATTTGAGCCATTTGAGCCATTTGAGCCATTTACAGGCTCTCCGTGCACCATATTTGCAAACAAGATATATTTACATATTGCTGAAAAAAAAGAGTGATTAACGGCACCAAGGTGCAAATCGAAGGCGGCATTGGCTGAATCCCTCTAGAAAGAATGTCTGCAATACTGAGTGCGTGTTGGGGGTGAAGGCAATTCCGACTAGGCCATTGAACCTGCTCAGCAGAATCTAATGAGTTCGATTTTTAGGGCATTAAGTGAGCACACATACTGGTACAATTCTTGAATAGCTTCAGATTTTCTGG
This sequence comes from Pseudobdellovibrionaceae bacterium, assembly GCA_044374645.1. Classification (GTDB taxonomy): domain Bacteria; phylum Bdellovibrionota; class Bdellovibrionia; order Bdellovibrionales; family Bdellovibrionaceae; genus CAUJGP01. The sequence continues at coordinate 5,976 of JBILOD010000026.1, forward strand.
AGGTACTTCGTGAAAATAACTAATCCCAAAACTTTCTGCTCTGTTTTTACTTTTGGTCTTACTTTTTTGATTTTCCAACCTAGCTTTGCCGCAAATCCCTATCTCGAGATTACTGAATCTGAACGTGAACAACAACGCCAGAAAGCCACAGTCATCGCAGAAACCGCGGCAGACTGCCTCAGTGAATTTTGGGAGGATCATAATCGTTTTTTTGATGCGAACGGCTTTTCCAAATACTACGGAGACCGACAAGAAATTTACGCCACCAGCGCCAAACGAAAAGCGGCGATTAAAGCCCTTGATAAAGAAACCGAGCTTGAATCGCAAATGGTGGGTATTAGCTGCGTCGGTTTAACTAAGATTTGTTTGGGAAGAGGTTTTTATAAGGCCGGGCTCAAAGCCACTTGGGACAAGATCAATAACTACCTTGCAAAAACAGGAAGCATCGGCATTCACTTGCAACACATCCTCGTTGATCTTGGCTGGAAAACCTATTATTGGAATCCCGAACCTAGTCAAAATAAAGCGTGGGACGCCGAAGACCGAAGAATCAATCCTTTAACGTCGGAAGACATTGCAAAAAACCGCAAAAATAAATCCGTATGGGGAAATCATAGTGCTCACTTTGCAACGGCCACCAAGTCTATCGCCCCTCATTATTGGAAAGTGCCAATTGCGGACTCTCGACTCCTGGTGGGATTTGGGAGCAATGAACCACAGGAGTTTAAACGCTTCCCATTTTTTGTAGGCACAGCACATGCGAGCTATCATGTTTTCCCAGGCAGCTTTGGACAAGTGATTGAAGCCCACAGTAAAAGGCTCATCTCCAGTCGTGATAACCTTGAGATTGGTGATTTTAATCCTCTTGCCCCTGGGGGTTCTCCTAAATGGACTCGCACCGAACGATACCGTTCTGGGATTATCGTCGTTCCTCCTGGGTATTGAGAAAGTACGGTTGCCAGTACCTAGGTCCAGATTGTGATACGAGAGTGATGATTGTGAGCAGACCCCATAATGAAAACCTCCCCTGATGCCGATAGAGCAACGAGCCCAGACTGGGTCTCTAGATTCAGTTGTATGATGATCATTAGAAGATCACAGTGAGAGCCTATCCAATGGGGAGGAAATGTGAGTTCTGAAATTTTCACGAGCCAGTGGGTCAAGTTAACAAGCCCTGATCGAAAAACGGCATTGAATCAATTTGTTGGCGGCACGGACCTACACATTATCTATTTGGATGATGAATCAAGCATCATCGACATCGTGACTGAGAAAATCACCGACTTGGGATTCATTGCATTTGGTACAACTGATCCCAATCGAGCCCTCGACTATATTCAACGACACCGCTCTACCCTTGCCATGGTCATCTCTGACTTCAAAATGCCTGAGATGGACGGTTTTAAATTTCGCCAAAAAGTATTAGCTATTGCCCCGGAGATTCCTTTTGCCATTCTTTCTGGTTTTGTCGATCGAGAGATGGCACTCAAAGGGATGGAACTCAAGATTGCGGCCTACATTAATAAGCCCATTGACAACGATGGCTTATTCGAGACAATTTCCAAAGAATGTACTCCTCGAATTATAACGATTCGAGAAGAACAAGAGTTACTTAAAGGCTTCACCGATGATGCCACCAATTTGATCGAACAAGTCGAGGATTTAACTCTCGAACTCGAGGAAAACCCAAACAACCACGAATCTATCGCTAAGATTTTTGGCATGATACATACGATAAAGGGATCTTCGGGATTCTTTGAACCACGAACGCTACATACTTTTGCCCATCGCTTTGAAGACGGCCTCAAAGAAGTACAGGGCGGTAGTGCTGCTCTCACTCCTCAATTGATTTCAGTTTGGCTTAAGGCCTGCGATGTTTTGAAAACACTCATCGAAGAGTTCAAAACTGGTGTTCATAATAGTTATGACATCGAAGAGTTAACCAAAATTCTTCGTCCGGCTGCAAACGCTTCAGGAATAAGCCTAGGATCAACTGCGCCGACCGCCTCTGCCACCGACGGAACAGATCTCCATCAAACCAATATTCAGCGGCAAAAAGGTCCACAGGAGCTTAAGGTTGCAGTTTCACTATTGGACGAATTCATGCAGATTTCAGGAGAGATGACGGTCATTCGAAATATGATAAATAAAATTGTTCGCAGCATAGAAAAGCAATATCCTGCGGATAAAGATGTGGCACTCCTCAGCGAACTCCTCGGAGAATTGCATAAAGTTAACAGCTCAGTACAAGCCAAAATCACGGAGATCCGAAAAGTGCCTGTCAAATCGGTCGTCAAACCCCTCAGTCGTATTGTACGTGACACCGCCCAAGCTTTAAAAAAGGAAGTTGAGCTCAAAATCACTGGCGAAGAAATTCGCATCGACAACTCGGTAGCCGAAGTTCTTTCGAACTCTCTTATCCACCTGGTCCGTAATTCTTTGGATCACGGAGTTGAGCTTCCAGTAGATCGTGCTAACTCAGGAAAACCAAGCCGTGGCGAGGTGACTATCACCACCAGAGTCATTGGCGAAACCATTCTTGTTGAAATTCAGGATGATGGTAAAGGTATAAATCCTGATGCGATTCGTAAAAAGCTAGTGAGTAATGGTACTCACTCTATAGATCAGGTTAATAAAATGAGTTTACCTGATCTCTATCAAATGATTTTCTCGGCAGGATTCAGTACCGCTCAACAAATCACTGATATTTCTGGTCGAGGTGTTGGAATGTCAATGGTCAAAGATGTGGTCGAAGCCATCGGTGGACACATCCTCATTGAATCCCAATTAGGTAAGGGAACAAAATTCACCTTAAATATTCCAATTCCAAAATCGGTTCTCATTACAAATTGCTTGTTCGTAGTCTCTCAAAACATGCAATTCGGCGTTCCCCAAGATCAGATCCAACGGGTTATTAATGTTGAAGAAGCTCAGCTCCGCAACTACATTGATTACGTTGAGGGGGCCACTATTTTGCGAATCAATGATGAGCTATTACCAATTGTTTCACTCTCTCACATTCTTGGGGGCGACTTTAGAGCCAGCCCAAGCAATTTGTCTTCAGGCTACCTCATCATCCTCGATGTTTCACACCGTCAATTCTGCCTTTGGGTTGATACAGTACTCGATGTCGAAGACACGGTTGTAAAAGCTATCACTGCCGGTCAAATTAAAAACCTTGGACTGTATCTGGGGGCCACCTTTCTTGGAGATGGAGCGATTGGCCTCATCTTGAATGTCGAGGGCCTTGCGCAGAAAACAGGTGTATTGACCGACCAGCGCATCGAAAAAATCAGAAACGCCAAGATGGCAGCCAATGAAGCTATCCTGAACAATCAATACAAACTCAATGTGGTACTCTGTGAACTTGCAAATCACAGCCAATATGCGATTCCACAGGAAGCGGTGTACCGATTGGAAGAGTTTAATACGGACCAAATCGAGAACACAGGGCAATTTGTGGTCACCCCGTATCGCAATCGGATGCTCACCTTTGTCGACCTAGCGCAATTCATGGGTAATCGAAAAGACTATACTCCCCAGCTCGAATCTAACAGCACCCTTCCAACCCTAGTGATCCAATACAAAACAGGATTTATTGGACTGATCGTTCATAGGGTTTTGGATTTGGTAACGAGCTACTCCCCTCCCGAAGAGGGAACAGTGAATCAACCTGGATGTGGAGGCTGGCTCATTTTTGGTGATCGTTCAGTGGTTTTGATTGATGTAGCAGAGCTCATTAATCTCATCACAGGTGGCAGCGCTGAACCCCAAAGAGATCTCAGCGCTTAAGACCATTTCGTAGAAAAATTTGAATGGTTTCAAACGCCCAACAAACAAAAAAATAGCAGCATAAAACATCTAATCGCCAGAATGTAAAAAAAAAGCAGACCTCCAAAGGAGGTCTGCTCTACAAGTCGAGGGTTTTGACGTAAGCCGGATTCTGTCTGTGAGAAGAGCCTTGCACCTCATCTCAGAGATTGTCATTCCTCTGGGAGATTCTTTACAGAACCCCTCAAGCGATCTGACCCGGAGGCAGGTGCGGGTCGCACTTAAAGCCTCCCTATTTGATCTTGCTCCACACAGAGTTTAGCTATTTTCACTCCAGCAGCTCCCCTAAAGGCTCCCGTTCCCGCCTCTAGGCTCAATGCCCTGGACCTTTTCTCTGTTCCACTGTTCCTCACCTTGCGATGGAGGGGCATTACCCCCTGTGTCACCCTACGGAGTCCGGACTTTCCTCAGCAATTTCACCTAGTTAAAGGCTATTTACCGCGACAATCCACAAAACCGCAGGCAGTATAGCACAAAGTCGACCATTCTTAAAAGCTGAACCTTTTCAACAATCACTTTTTCGATTAGGTTCAAGTTTTTAAACCAAAGCGAATATAACCAGCATGTAAGGAGACCCTATGAAGTCACTTTTGATCACTCTATCTGCTTTTTTTGCTCTGTCAGCACACGCTAATGAAGTGGATTTCGAAATTTACCGCCCTGAAAAACCTAATGCGAACGCCGCTGTTCGCCCGGCCATTCCCAAACTAACAGCTCCATCTCCTTTGGCCAGTGTCACTGCGGGTGAGATTCAACTCCAGTGGAACAAAGTGGAAGACGCCACGGCCTATGCCGTGCAGGTTTCTGCCGATCCCATTTTTTTCACTCTTTTGGTCAATGAACCACTTTATAAAGAGACCAGCTACACCATCAAGGATGTCAAATTTGAAGCTGGGAAGAATTACTACTGGCGTGTTGCTGCGGTTAAGGAAAATAACAAACCGGGCACAATTAAAAGCTTGTTCAATCGCAGCAGCTTCACTGTAAAATAGGATTGATGAGAAAAATTAAATTTATTTATATTTGCCTGTTGTTGCTGTTGCAGCAACAGGTTTTCGCGGAATCTGTCGAATCGATTTTTCAGTCCCTGAGTTCAGCGCACTTCAGTATTTTATCAAAAGATGAAACACTTCAGTTCGTATCTCTAACAAAAAAACTAAACTCTGCGGGTCTCACTTGGCGCCCGACTTTGGAACTCGCAAAAGACCAAACTCCCTGTCACCCCAACCACTTTCGAGAGGCGCTGGCGAAATCTCTGAGTCCTGAGCTGACCCTCAAAGACTTTTGGCAAAGGTGTGAATCAGAATGGCGGCTTAATAGCTTCAATCAGTTCACCCACGCCGCGCAAATTCTCCGGACTCAATTTGATCCCACAGAGCACCCTGCCGTGCGAGCGGTCCAATGGACTCTGAGGGACCAAGTTAAAGTCCGTGGTCTGCTCTTTTTTAAGGGAAAAGTACGTCGCCCACTGGTCATCTTGCGCCCAGGAATTTTCTCCCAGCTTCGAAGTAGTGTGGCGGAACGATTTCTGATGATGCAACTCTTTGAAGAGGGGCCTTATCATGTTTTGGTCATACCAAGCACTACCGGCCGCGACTATATTGAACTCAATCATCAATTTGTATTTGGTGGCTTTGATGAAGGCTTACAGACTTTCGCTATTCTCAAACTCTTAAACTCTCCCGAAGAACCTCTGCAGCGCTATATCAGTAAAATTCATTTAGTGGGAATCAGCTTGGGCGGTCATGGTTTGTGGCTGACAAACCTTTTGAATCAGGCGGAAAACGAAGCGGACAGAGTCGGCATCATCGATAAAACCCTGCTCCTGTGTCCCTCTGTTGATCTGGGTGCTACGGCAGAGGAACAACGCAGACACATTCTCAGTGATTTCTTTGTTAATGCTTGGTTCAATCTTCGCCTCGCTCCCTTGAGACAGGAACTTGATGTGGCCGAAAACGAAGCCATCAGTTCGGTCTTCGAAAAAGCACTCACAAATTATAAGAGCCCCACTCTACCCTGGCCTCTTACGGGGCTTCAACCTCCGGCTAGCCCACAGCCTTTTTGGGTTTGGAATTCATTTTGGTCATGGATGCCGCCTTATGATTTTAAGAGGACCTTCGTATTATGGACCGCGGTCGATCCTGTAGTAGCCCCCCAAGTGAATGCTCATACATTAGCCAAGCAACTCCATGCTCCCGAATCGGCACTCTTAGAACTTCCACGAGGCCTCCATTGCTCGCTTCCTACCACCTATGTTTGGCCTGCCGTCTCACTCACACTCAGAGGCTATTTGGACTCAAGGAGTCTCAGTAAGACTCAAACATGGCAGCACAACTTTGACCAACTCGCCTCAATAAAGAGCGTTGAGATGGTCAAACTAGTACTGGAAGGAGATCTGAAAAACTTTGAAGTATCCCTCATGGTCAGGTTTGAGAACCCCCTTCTCGCACCTCTAGAGCAGAGAGTTCGTCTTCCTGCAACCTTAAGTGATCTCAATTGGGTCATCGCTGACTTCAATGAAACTCTCAAAGATAGCCTGGTTCGCGAGTTCAGTAGTCGTATGAAATGGAGCCAAACATCTAAGGGTTGGGCCATCTCCCTAGAATAGATACACATAGAGCAGATGCACAAAGACCAAATTCACTTGTTCAAATGTCCTTGACCAACTCTAATTTGGATCATTCAGACCACTTAAAGCAAATCTTTGAATTGACCGTAAACTCGCCGTAAGTCCTCGATATTGAGCACACCCTTAACTTTGGTTTTGCCACCGCGAACTAGAAAGAATGCAAGACCTAAACGCATAACACTATAAAGTTCCGCCAACATCTCCGCGTCGGCTTTACTGACTTTCATGGTTCGTTCGATCTCTTTGGCCAGTTTTCCTGAGTGGTAGTTGAAAGTCTCACGTACGATTTTACCAATAGGCCCCAGAGATTCAAAATACACAAAGATCAGCGGGATTAAACGGGGATGACGTTGAGCCTGTTGCAAAAAGTGAAGCGTGTCTTCGCGGATCACGGATTTCAGGTTTTCCATGCTACCCATCGACTCGCCCTTTCGGTTGCGAAAAAGTTCTTTGATGTAGTGATCGGCCGTTTTTTGAATCAATTCTTCTTTAGTCTTTCCAACATACTTGTAAATCCAGGGTCGTGAGACACCACTGATTCGAGAAATAGCCGAATGATTCACTCCGGCTAAACCGGCGTGAGAATTCAAGATGGCCAATACGGCTTCAAAGACATCATCAAACTTTTTTTCTTTAGAAGACTGGCTCATTGAATTCCTCCCTCTTCAGGTCAGGTTACCATTTTCATTCTCCCCAAAAGAATCCTTTCTATGCAGTAGACCGATTCCTGGACCTTTTTCCGGGAGATCAAATGAGCAAGACTATTTGGAGTGATGGCCATTGCCTTCGTCCCAGGGCCAATACTAAAATTGATCTATGAAGAATTTGTCTTATCTATTGCTATTTTGTTTAGTTTCGACACTGATTGTGGTGACAAAACCCTTACACGCCCAATCACCGTCACCATCGGCGAACCCCTCTACAAGTTCACCGGTGAATTCGCCGATATCTCCCAAAAAATTGAAAAAAAAGAGACGAGTTCTCCGTCCTTGGGAAAACACCTGGAATACCAATCTCTGGTTTAAAGCGGGTGGCGCAGAATTGCAAAAGACTCCCTTTGCCTCCTTCGACTCACCGTTTGCCGTTCCCAAGCAGAATGTGGGTCTCTTACTCCAGGAGAATTTTCGAACACAGAAGACAGACACTCAGTGGGTTTTCCGACCTTCACTGGAAGTCAAACAAGAGACTTACTCACTCTACCCGCTCACTGGCACAAAAGCCAAAAACAAATTTGATTTAAGACTCAATGAACTTTACATGCAAAAGGATCTGAATAGCGCCTGGATCATGGCCGCAGGGCTACAGAATTATCAGTGGGGCCCAGCGGAGCTGATGAGCCCGAGCAATCCCATTTACCATCTTTCTCTCGAGTCACAAGATCCAACCTATCAAGCCCGGGGCCACACCCTTTTACGATTCAACTATTCCCCGGATGGAGACTGGAGTTTTGTTTCCATGTTTGAATTCGCTCGCAATGAGGAAAATGAATTTATTGCGGAGCAAGATTTTGTACCAAAAGGCCTCATCAAAGCAGAATATCGGCTGCCAACACCTACGGACTACTTAGGACTCAGCATTGGCAACGAACAAATGCACGACCTATTCCTAGGTCAATATGGTAACTTTACCTTTGATGAAAGTTTCTCGATCTATTTTGATATGAAACAGACCCAGATTTCTCGCCGCTTCCTTCCCCTTGAAGAATTTGGGCAGATACCTCGCTTCAATCTATTCAATTTTCACAACTCTGTTTATTTACTCACGCTCATTGGGGTGCGCATTGAAATGGAAGACTACGACTTCCGTTGGGAAGAGATTAACAATGAGTTAGGATTTTCAGAAAGGGAGATGGAACAGATAGCCATCTCCATGGTCCCTCCTAATCCACTGGCCGAACAAAATCAGAGTCGTTTTTTGAACAGTGGCCGTGAACTCCCTTCGAGGAACTACAGTTATCTGTCGATACGATTTCCTTCGCTCATTGATTGGCTCGATTCAAGCCTTTCAGTAAGACTGTTACAAGCTCACAGGGATAAAACCGGGCAAGCCACCCTATACTGGGAAGGAACCTGGAGAGACAACTGGACTTTTTTCATGAGTGCCATGGGGAACTATGGAAAAAAGAATGGAGAAACCACATTCCTCTATAAAGGCAAGATCAACACGGGTATCAAATATTCCTGGTAGTACAAACTCAGGGCATTGTGTAGGAGGGCTCAATTTGGGCATAGAAGTGTATCTTCTATCTCCAGCACCAGGAGACTGCCCCATACAATGCAGGTAGTTTTTTCAGATAATCCTGACATTTTGTCATCATTCTTGTGAGTAGCTCAGGAGTTTGTTAGGTCACTCTTCAATGAAATCACTCTTTACCTATACTGACTTCAGGGCCTTCTTAAAGGACTACATAGCCAACCTCCCGCGAGGAGGTCGTGGCGAATTAGCGCAAATCGCACGGGCTCTTGGCATTCACTCTACCTTGGTGAGCCTAATACTCGCCGGCAAGCGCGAGCTCTCCAACGAACAGGCTTTTGAACTCACTGAATATCTCCAATTGAGCGATTGGGAACGGGAATACTTTCTGCTCTTATGCACCTTCGCTCGAAGCGGTACGGAAAAGTTAAAGAATCACTATCGACGCAAAGTGAAGGAATACCAAAAGGAGAATAAGAGGCTTGATCCTCACCTAAGTAAAAGCAAAGCACTCTCACTCAATGAGCAGGCGATCTTTTATTCGAGTTGGATTTATTCTGCGATCCGTCTTCAAACGTCCATAGGGAACCAGGGAGTCACTTTAGAGGATTTGGTACGGAAGTTCCGATGGCCAGAATCTCAACTGAGAAAAGTCCTCGATTTTTTGCTTACAACCCAACTTATCACTGAAAAAAATAATTGCTATTTCATAGGGTCGATGCAAACTTTCTCTTCAGCGCGCTCCCCATTGGTCGCCAAGCATCATAAAAACTGGAGGCTCAAAGCCATTGAGCGAAGTGATTTACTTCAAGAGGAAGAAATGATGATTACAATTCCCTGTACGATGTCGCGAGAGACGTTTCTTCAACTGAGAGAAAAAATGGTTCAATTCACGCGTGAAATTAATGGACTGATTGAACCTTCGGCGCCGGAAGAGCTTGTTTGTCTTAATATGGATTTATTTTACGTTCAGCCTTAATGGAGGGATTATGAATATTGCTATTGCAGGCCTTACTTCGATTTTGATGATGGGAGGCGCAGACATTGGCGGTGGCGGAGACAGTACCAGAGCCCTTCCCGTCACGGCGGCAGAAATTAGGGAA
>JBILOD010000345.1:0-4743 GCA_044374645.1 Pseudobdellovibrionaceae bacterium
ATTATACATTTGAATACCAATAAAGTCAGGCAATGGAGTCCCGAAGGATTTGCTATAACCAAAGGAACACATCGCTATTCTTTTACAAACATTGAAGGTGCTAAATTTTTTGACCTTACTCCGGCAAAGCATGGAACCACGGAAGTTCTAAATTCGGAGACGGACCAAGCAGCCATTGAGCCATTTTTGAAGGTGGTTGAATCGGAAAATCTATTGAAAGAATTGTGGAATCGCTATCAACATCGCCAGTGAGTTAAGTTGACATAGTTGGCCTAGAACAAAAAAATGCGATTTTTTTTAAACTAAAGTGTCCTTCTTCCATGTGTTAATTTTTTGGTGCAAATAACTTCGGTCAATTTCAAGTTTTGAAGCCGTTCGACTGATATTTCCCTCCATTTTTTCGAGAACACTTTCTATGTATTTCCTCTCAGCCTCCTGTTTGAATTGGCGCAATGGTTTTATGGTATCAATTTGTAGTTTTTCAGAGGTAGGAGAATCACCAAGGCGCGAGGTTGTTAGGGGCTTTAATGCGGGATTTAGGAGCTTTCTCACCTGTTCAATACCAAGCAAAGGGTTTCCTTCAAAACTGCATCTTTCTGCAAAACTTTTGAGTTCACGAACATTACCCGGCCAGGAATAAGTAGAAATCAAGTGGATAGACTCCTGAGTTAGCTGAATGCTCACGTCCTTCAAGCGACTCAAGCGCGACTGTTGTTGGCGTAGGAAATAAGTGAAAAGTTCTAAAATGTCCTCTGGTCGCTCTCTGAGGGGCGGCAGATGGATGCGCGCCACGTTCAGGCGATAGTATAAATCAGAACGGAATTCTCCGTTCTCCATCATCGCTTCCAAATCTCTGGATGTGGCCGCGATAATACGAACGTCGACCTTCTTGGTATGAATATCGCCAATCCGTTGGATTTCGCCGGTTTCAAGAAAACGAAGCAGTTTTGCCTGGGCCGCCAAGGTGAGGTCACCGATTTCATCTAAAAACAGAGTCCCACGATCGGCCATTTCAATTTTTCCGACTCGATCAGAAACTGCACCCGTAAATGAACCTCGACGATGGCCGAAAAGTTCACTCTCAAGGAGAGCTTCCGGAATAGCGGCGGAGTTAATAATAAGAAATGGTTTTTCCTGGCGAAGGGAATGAGACATCAACGAATGGGCGACGACTTCCTTTCCAGTGCCCGTTTCACCAGTGATGAGAACCCTGGCATCTGTTGGTGCGTAGCGAGCCACCACTTGCTTTACTTGTTGCATGGAAGCCGATACTCCAATCATGGCTCCGGACGGTAACGAAGGAGAGAGAAGAGAATTAAGGACAATCCATTGCTGATGATGGCCCAAACATCGGTCTATAGAAAGTTTCAAGCGATCAATGGCAAGCGGTTTTTCCAAGTAGTCAAAGGCGCCAAGCTTAATGCCTTCAACGGCTTCCTTGGCCGTTGCAGCGCCAGAAATCAGAAGGCAGGGGACTGATAAGTTCTCAATCTTAAGCCAGCGAAGTAAATCCAGGCCGGATCGTTCGGGAAAATGCAAATCCAAAAGCAACAGGTCGACTTTTGCGGGAGCTGATAAAATTGTCTGAGCGGAGACCGGGTCAGCGGCAAATTGCAGTTCATAATTTTCATTTTTTAGTCCAAGTTTAATCGCCACCTGGATGGCATGGTCGTCGTCGATAACTAAAATGCGGTATTTCATTGGTTTATCCATCATTGAATGTCCTCAGTGTACGGAAAGGTAAACAGGAAGGCGACGCCTTTTTCGGATGAATTTTCAAATAGAACTAGATCCCCGCCGTGATCAAGCATGATTTTTTTTGCCTATTCAACTTAGAAGAGGATCCAACCTTGAATAAATTCTCTTTAAGTGAATCGGGTATGACTGTTCCCGTATTGGAAAAAATCAATTGCAGATGTTGGTTTTGCTTAACGAATTGAAAACTTATTTGAGCTTGTTTTGTATCAGGAAGCGCTTCGAGGGCATTTTGGCATAGGGCAAAAAATGCATTATGTAGCATGCTTTCATCTAATTTTAGATTTGGCTCATTTAATAGCGAAGGGATGGAGGCAAAGGTGAGTTTTATTCTAAAAGACTGTGCATAATGTTCGACAAAATTTGTCAATACCTCAGTCAGCTTCTTGTTTTCTAACTGGGTGTCTGGAAGCTTAGCAAAGGTCATGAACTTTTGAATCATCGTTTCCATTTGCTGGATTTTAGCGAGAGATAAATGCACGCTTTCTCGGTAAACATCGCTCACCTCATTTTTATCAATGTCTTCAGCGATGGCAGAAGCGACAAGCTTCACTGGAGTGAGAGGCCCTCTTAGTTCATGGACTAGGGTGCGAGCCGTTATCTGCCATTGAGAAAGACTATGAAGTTCAGCTTCGCGGCGATGCGCTATCAATTTGGCCTGCAAAAGATTTTCAAACTGTTGAGTTATCGACCGGGCCACAAAGTAAGAGATAATAAGTGCGATGATAATGAGGATTATGGCATTTCGGCGCGAGGTGAGATTGACCTGACTTTCTATCACCGGTTTTAGATTTTCCCATTCAAAAAGACTCTTTTGAATATCAAGCCAGGTTTGGAAATGTTTATATTGGATTTCTACTAGCTCGGGCTTAAGAGTTGCAAGCACTTTAGTTTGTTTTAGCACTTGGGGAATTTGCTCTTGGACCAGTCGATTGGCTCCTGAATTCAATGCCAGTTGCAGAGCTTCTTCGTGTTGGAAGTATTCCAACACGAAGAGCGGAGTGCTTGCTAAGATAAAGATGAGCATTATCTGAAGCCACACCTTCCAAATCATAGCTGAACGTCCTGATTCATGATTTCGAGGTCTTTAGGGAGCTCTTGGGATAATTCATCCCATTCGAGCTTGAAAAACCGAATGATCGAGTTCTGTTTCGTTCGAATTAAAGCTTTGGACTGACCTTCCCAAAGTGGATTCATCAACAATCGGACTTTAACAGGAGAGTTGGGGGCTGCGGGTTTAACTTCGGGGCATTGAGCCCATTGGCAGAGGGTTTGTCGGGCAGAAGTCAAAGTTTCGGGGCCTGAGGCTTGACCATTTTTAGCAAACCTCACCACTTCATTCCAAAGATCATAGCGGATGTTGATCACCGTTTTGCATGAAGTACCGGAGGGTGATCTCATCAATACGACTAAGTCGAAGGGAATGCCTTTTTCAACTTGAGTTTTAATTTTTTTATCAAACTGAAGCTTAAGTTCTTCACAATACAGAGGAGCCGCAATTGCCTTTCCCCCAGCAAGTAACAAAAGTATAAATAAAAACTGTTTCATTATCGCACCCGTGAATCAAAGTATGTAAGGGTGCCGGAGATATCGTAGCCCGCAGTTTCCCAAGTTACCCGTAAACCGGCCTTGCCGACATCAGCTGTGGATTGATATTTATTAATTGCTTTGGTGTTTGCAAGGGCATGTTCAGCCGAAACAATACCGGCGAAGGGGGTCAAGCGGAGGTTTCCATTGATTAGACTGAATCGTTTATTGAGTCCCATTTCAATATCGAGTTCGCGGCCATTGGAGGCTAAGCGGCGTTTTAGTCCGAGATCAAGATTTTTGTTGTCAATGCCACTGATGGAATCCATTTTTAAGTAAAATTGATCTGCCCAGCGTTCCATCGCAAACCCCATCTTAAGATTGGTGGCTAATAACCCACTATCTCCGCTTCCATTAGGAGCCAGGGCCCGAAGTTGTAGCGACAGGAATTGCCGTTCAATATCTCCCATGTCGAGTCCAAAAAAGAGGCCAACACGGTTAGTGTCGATGGATTGCGATTGATCTCCGATTTCAAAAGGTCTTGCCGTCTGCGAGTCAAAAATAAGACCTACTGATGTGCCAGAACTTTCGGCGGCCATGCGATGAAGCATATTGAAGGTAACGTTGGAATCGACTCCAAGATTTCTGTTTTCTGTCGCATTATGCTGTAAGAATCCGATATCGATGGAAAGATCCATGAAGGACTCCGGAAAAAGATTTTTTGCGCCTACATCAATTTTATTAAAGAAGAAGCTCGGGGATGAATTCAGAGATTTTTCCTGATCGCTCCAGAGAGAGTCTTCTTTAAGGGGTGAATTGGCGCGAAAGTCATAGTGAGTCGCATTTATTTTCCAAACCATTGGGCGCTCTTCTTCCGGAATAGAAATGCCCACTGAAACTCCATCGGCCTGGCCGCTACTTTCGTTTCCCTTAGAATCAAAGGTTTCGTGGATGAAATTCACGTCATATTGATTTTCCGTTTTTAACTGAAGTTTGACTAAAAGGTGGACGTGACCTTGTTGGGTGGATTTTTTAAGAGACAAATCCTGAACTTCAAAGTCATTGGATCTGCGGATAGCATGCTGAAAAAATTCAATTTGCTCCGGTGTGTACCAGTTGAACTTTTCAATGCCGTACATTCTAAAAAGGCCTTCGCAGTAATTTTGGGAAACCTGTTTGCTCGCTCTGGCAGATGTTTCTCCAGCGAGTGGCCAGAGTTTTTTGAGAGGAAGTCCTTCGCAATGAACACCGTCGACAAAATACGGAGCGCCAAACTGGCCAGTTGAGTCTGGCATTTCTTGGGCTCGGGCGAAATTGGGGGAAATGATTAATGGTAAAAATGAAAGTAATGTCTTAGAAAAAAAACGTTTCATCGGGTCGACCCTTTCTGAGAGCGTAATTTTAAGCCTCGGTAAATGTTGTTGTGGTACGACTCATTTCAAAGACCGATCCAGGCTCAAT
>JBILOD010000346.1:0-4736 GCA_044374645.1 Pseudobdellovibrionaceae bacterium
TGGCAAAGAGAGTGAGGGCTAAGGCTCTTGAAATCGTCTTGGTGGTTTTCAAACAAATCTCCTTTGATGAATGACATATTATTTTCAACTAGATTAAGTCAGATATTCAAAAACCGCACCAACTCCAATAAAAGGAGGGCTTCCTGGTACCATTCCATGGAAATGCAATCTTGGCCCACATTAGTTTTCATTAAAATCGAGAGGGTAGGCATTTTTTATTTAGTTACTATTCAACAAATGAATAGCGGAGCTGTCTATCTATTGTCCACCCCTGACAAAGATTGCACCTTGTTCGCAACATTGAAACCCCCTATTCTATAGGAGATGTACTTCAGAAAAGTCGTGTCCCATTTGTTGATTTTCTCCTTGATGCTCCATTCGCGACTGGCATCGGCGAGCTTTTGCACGCAGACAGACCTTGGTGTTAATGATCAACCCTTATCATTCAGTATCGAAAATCCAAAAGCCCTTTGCACCAAAGTTAAAGAGGTTTCAATTTTTGAAAATTATGTCGACCGGTGTGTAAACAAGGACGCCGAGGCCATCACGCTTCGGTGGGCGCAGTTAAACACTGTTTTTAAAAGCGAAATGTTCCTCCTCTCTCGCATTCCGGTCAACCATCCCAAATTTGATATAGAATGGACTCAAGCTCTTGAACGATGGAAAGCTCGTCTGAACAATGCCGATTCGGTGAAAATCATGGAGTTTGACCGAAATCCGCGACTTCAAAAAGAAAGCTGTAATCTTCATCACATTCTCGGACTCAAATGCAGTGGTGTCGCGGATGTCAATCTGATGTCGATTTTGAAAAAGCGGATTGAGCAGGACCAGGAAGCACGATCTTGGCAACGAGGCCTCCCAACTTCAATCGTATATGACCTCTTGGAGAATTATTTATTGTTAAAAGTCCTCGATACGGAACAACAACCTAATATGCAAGCACGACGGATCGTCCTGACCTTTTTGCCTGAGCTAGAGATCAAGCCCCCTCTAAAGAACTTGCTGGATCAATTTGTCGAAAAAACAAAGCTCATCGACCCCATTCGAGATCGGGTCGATGAAATGAGATCTCGAGGTGAACTTGATATTCTCAGTGTCGATGAAATTGTGGTCGAGGAATTACGCAAAACTCTTACCGATCAGAGACAATTAGCATCTATCAAGTTCATTTCCTCTCAAATGGAGTTTCTATTTTTCAGGGGTATGCACAAAATTTTAAAGGTCTTTGACGATGACATTCAGTTAGCAAAAACCGATCCATCTTGGCTTTTCAAACAAGGCTACCTGTTAAACAATATTTTAAGTATGGCTGATCGACTTCAGGCTCAAAAGAAGATTTTCGAGTATCAATCTTTAATATGTGTTAAAGAGCACAAAGAAGCGCTCTATTCTGCTTTTGTCGACACCACTAATATCCTAATGGGAGTGATTGGCCTAGTCACGGGCGTCGGAATGTTCTTCGACCTTGCCTTTGTGAGCCGCGGATTTCTTTTTGGTTCCATGATGGTTTCAATGTGGACGACAACCGGCCTCAATCTCTATGACAAATATGATAACTACTTAACTAGTCTCAGGCGCTATGGATTGAAAGAACAAAACCCAGCGCGATTCACTCAGGAAGAGAAGGCACTTTGGCAAGAAATTCCCTGGACCATTGTTAACGCTTTTCTAACTGCCCCAATGTTGGTCTTGCAGGATCTCGAGGAGGCCCACAGATTAGCTCTGCTCGCCAAGGACGTTGAACGAGCGAAAAAGCTCAAAAAAACAATGAGCCTTTTAGGAAATCTTCTTTTTGCCGGAAATCTCCCACTCACAGCCATTATGGATCAGCAAGCCTACGAAATGCTCAAAGCTGAATTTCGAAAATTGAAAATTTTCATTTCCAACTAGAATATTGGTGAAAGATTCGAAAGAAGCTGGATCGCAGGTTGCAGAAGCTTTTAATAGTGGGGAGGTTTGACGTTGTGCGGGCCAACTTCCACGGATTTGGCTCGGCCCTGCTCAATCAAAAGTCGCTCTAGCTGATCGATCTTTTTTTGCTGTTCATAAAGCACCCAATTGAGTTGTTCTATGAGGTTTTCGTGTCTGGCAAGTTTCATTTCAATTTCGACCAATCTTTCTTCTCGCTCATCCACGCTTGCTCCTAACGGTTCTGCAGGAAGGGGTCCCGCGCCGATTTTTGTTCAACATGGCAAGTGACCATTCGAATATCATTAGAGCCTTGGGCCCAAATCAAGTGACCTTGTCCATCATGTTGAAAAGTGAGAGTTGGACTTTGGGAGCCCTGACCATAGAGCGTGATTTCTTCAACAACGCCTGCCTCAGGATGGGCGACTTCCGTGATGTCCATCAAATCACTGACGAGAAATGTAAATTGCATATCCTGCAACCCTAACCAGGGGCCCTTAGAGAATAAATGAAGTTGGAGGCTTTCAGAAGATTTAGTTCCCATGAGAAACTTTTGCTTTACTTGTTGATGATTCACTTTGATGAGGCAAATGAGGTTCTTTGCTGGCTTCAAATGACGAATCAGGGAGTTCAATTGCGTCACCCCGTCGCGCCCAATCGTTGCCGTTCCGGCAAGAGTTAGAGACGAGCAGAGGATAAACCCGCAGGTGATCAGCTTGGACATATATCGCATGCAGCCGGCCTTTCGTTGTGGTTTTGTTGTCATTTAATAGCATCGAAGCCACAAACCGCAAATCCTTTTGTGGCATAGTTAACAGTGACGCACTTGCGCCGAACTGGAAAAATGAGCCAACGAAAAAACGATAAATTTGAAGCTCTAAAATCCAAACCTAGAAGGGAAACGCTCCCTCTGCGACCTTTGCTTTTCACAGCGATTCCTTTTTTGGTACTGATACGGAGTTACATTTTTTGGATCCACTGACTGGCCAGGCAAGGTCACCGCAGCGGGTTTTACTTGAACTCCCAATGGGGAGGTGTTCAAGATTGAGAATAACTAGGGCTTAGTGTTGACATCTCGATTGGGAGAGCTCCACAATTGATTAATGAACAAAATAATAGTGACCGGAGCGATTTTAGTATTGTTTGTGATCGGTTTTTCCAATTCCAGCAAATCGGGAAGTACAGCCGGAAACAAATCACCTGGCACCGGAGCGCCAGGCACTGGAACTCCTGGTACCGAAACGCCGCCCGTTGTTGCTAAAGCAAAAGGCGATCGGATTCTGGGAATGCATTTGAGTGAACCTCAAGACGGATTTAATTCGGGATTTCAAACGGCCACACAAATAAAGTTTGATGCAGTTAATTTGCATTTTCCCTGGGGGATAGGCAGCTTCGCAGGGACCTTACCAGTCCCGGTTCTCGAAACTAACGGAAGTGCAAACTGCAGCACGTCTTCAACTTATGATATGACCTTTCTTGGGTATGCTCGAGCCTTTTATCCGACTTATAATAAATAAATCAATCTGACTCTGGCAACCTATGATGGTCCTGATAAATTTCTGCCGGCCTGTGCGATCAATATGGCTTTTAATAGCTCGACGGTACAGACGATGTTCAATTATCCTCTGGCAACAGTTTTTGCCGAGATCGATACAAATCCTAAACTTGAATTGCAAAGCCTGGTCGTCGGCAACGAAATAGATGGGAACTCTGATTTTCACACCTGCCAAGTAACCCCGCAGCTGTCAGCTCCCTGGCAACAGTATAAAGAGTTTTTTGAAAACCAAAGAACTTTTGCACGTAATTTTAGGCCGACCCTAAAGGTTGGAATCACTGGAACATTCAGCGGCCTCACCAATGCGAGTCTGCAACCCTGTTTTACACAACTCTTAGCTAATGCCGATTTTGTGAGTGTCACCTATTATCCTATGGACAGTGATTTTAGAATGAAGGCCCCTAGTGTTGTTTCTGAGGACTTTGCTAAAATAGTTCAAATGTATTCTGGTAAAGAAATTTTTTTTCAAGAGGTTGGTTATGCCATCGGTGCGGCCTTTGCCGGTTCATCTGAAACTCAACAATCTCAGTTTTACACGAACCTGTTTCAGGCTTGGGATCAAAATTCTGATTTCATCAAAATGGTTTCAATCGTGAATTTGCACGAGTGGGCTGATTCGACCGTGGACGGATTTGGCAATCAGTATGGCGTGTGCCCGGGCACTCTGTGTAATGCCTTCAAGGATTATTTAAAAACCATCGGCATTCGCACTTATCCTCAGGCAGGAAGTGATAAGCCGGCGTTTCAAACAATCATCAATGAATCGAAAGCGCGCGGCTGGAATTAAATTGGGGCAAATTGATAATTTGTGTCCTCATTGTTTCATCTAAGAAGTATACTGCCTCCGAGTTCCCAAAAGAGCTGGAGGTCAGATTGAGCAAAATCACTGTAAAAGAAATATCCATCGAACTTTGGTCTGATTTGGAAAAGTTATTTGGCAGCAATGGTGCTTGTGGCAGTTGCTGGTGCATGTCGTGGCGAACTGAGAAAGGCGAGAAGTGGGAACAGATCAATGGGCCCGAGGCAAAGAAGAGGCAAAAGAATCTCGTGAAAACGGGCCAATCATTGGGCCTTTTAGCCTACTCAGGTCAAGATCCGATTGGTTGGTGGTCATTTGGCCCAAGAAAAGATTATTATAAGTTAGATCGTGCCCCGAGTTTGAAGTGTGATGATGCGGAAGAGGTTTGGTCGATACCTTGTTTTTTTATTCATCCTGATTTTCGTGGAAAGGGTGTTGGTACCTTGCTCCTAAAACAGGCTGTAAAGTCCATCA
>JBILOD010000027.1:0-15708 GCA_044374645.1 Pseudobdellovibrionaceae bacterium
ATTAGCGAGTTTAAGCCTGAGAGAACCAACTTAAGTTCTTTTTCTGTTTTTGGTTTTGCATCCGCACCGGAAGCAAAAAAAGAATCGGCATATTTTTGTTTTCGTGGCTTTTGTGGGTTGGCTGACCCACCCGGGGCTGACGCTTTCGGTCCACTCGATTCAACGGAGTAGCCCGTAGCACCACTAAATACAACGATTGCTTTAATGAGGCCTATGGCCAGTATCTTTGGCTTCCTCATTTTGTCTCCTTGGGAGCTGCTGCTTGTGGCTTGCATAGACTATCCCCGATAAACAGATGCCCACCAATTTCGTCGACCCAGTCTTCAGCATCATTAACGGCCCAGACTTCATCACCACGTTCCATGAGCTTAGTATGGTCGATGTCCTCATGCCTCACAAATGAGAAATCTTTAGATCCAAGGGCAATGTTCGAATAGGCAAGAATATTTGTTAAGTCTCTTTGTAAACGCATAATATCCACCGCGAATTTCTTCTGGAGGATTCTTTTGATCACCTGAACTTCTCGTTCCCGATCCCCTTTGGTTACCTCATCACTCGTGTCATCGTCTGGGTCCAAAAGGGTCAACCGAGAAAGGGACAACAGCTCAATGTCTGAGGTCGCCCATTCACGATAGAACTTCTTATCACCTTTTTCAATTCGACTTTTGAGATTTTGAATCTGTTTTCGCAGATCCTTCAAGTCATCGTCTCTGCACAATTTCTTGAAAATATAGGTTTTGATGAGGTATGTCTCTGGCTCCAAATAGCTCGAGAAATAGGAAGACTCCTGTGAAGCAATCGCTCCGAGAGCAACGTCAATTCGACCGGACCGAAAGGCCGCCCACATTTTCTCATAGAGAACTTGCCTGATACGAGGATAATTCTTCGGAAGCCAACGGTAGACCTCCAGGGCATCGTCGTATCTGGCCGCCCCAAAAAGTGATCGTCCCATAGAATGCAACATCACCGAGTAGAGAAAAAGATTTTCTTTTCTCCCTTTCTTGACTTCAACTTTAAGCATTAAAGCGGTTTTTTGGTAAATCTTGAAGGCTTCATTAAACTTTTCTTCAATCGCGAGCTGATCGGCTTTATCTATCGCTTCATTAATTGCTAATTCCTCAGGACGCTCATTGGGCTCTGCCGGACGAATTTTCTCCCACTTATAAATAAGATCATAGCCGACTTGTGGATTCATTATCAGATAGCGGCGAATTTCATTCCACTGACGGAAGTTAAGCTGGCGCTTGGCGATTTTTTTTAATAATACTCGGAGCGAAAGAGCATCATAACTTGAAGCATTTTCCTGAAATCGTTCTAATAGGACTTTCAATGGGACTTTGGGTTTTCGCCTCTTCGGCGCAGCTGTAACATCAGTGACTACAAGGAGCGCCACGAAACACAATAAAAAGTGTTTGATTTTAGTTGTAGCCCTCCAACAAAACATCTAATTCCCCTCAGCAACAAAAAGAATGCTCTGAAATCCCTGCTCACGAAAATACTTACTCACATCGTAAATGACACTGTAAGGCACACGACTGTCGGCGACCATATTGAGTAACACGCCCGAAGATTTGAGTTTGATCGGCATAGCTTCAATGTACTTCTGAACTTCTCCGGCCACGCGCAAGGTTAACTCATGCTCCGTGGACCTCAAAGTCTGGATTGGAATTTTTCGATTAAGAAACTTTACATCCACCTCATCATTGAAAACGATGATCTGAGGTGCATTCTCCAAATTTTCTTTATTGAAGCTCTTAGGAAACTTCAGTCCCGGCGGTGTTGTGACCTCCTCCTGACCAATCACTGTTCCCATCACTAGAAAAATGATGAGAATGGCACAAATGTCGATCAACGAAGTTAAATTCAAAACGATCGTTTTACTCTTGCCTCCAACAGATGCGCTCATTCTTACTCCCTAATCCCATCGGCCAATTGATAGGAGCTCAAGACGATGTCCGGAAGAGTTTCACGCGCGCCATCCATCGATGTTATGAGCCACTGGTAGGCCATTCCCGACTGCAAACTAATTTGGATGGTTTTTTCTTCCGGAAATTGATCCTTGAACTTCTTAATAATTTTTCTAATTTCCTCGAGTGGCTTATGTTGATCCTTAAAAATGTCTTCAGCAATCACAACAGAATCAGTTCCCGGTTTGTCACCCTCCCATTTGAGAATGATCTTCGCAGAGTTTGGAACGGCCCCTGCGGCGATAAGTATGAGCTTGGGATTCAAAGGAACTTTGGTCACCCCTCCTTCGACCGAAGCGGTCGAAGATGGAGGTAAAACTATTTTAGTCATCCCAACCATCGATGCCGATAGCAAGAGAAAGAACACGATTGAAACAAACATGTCCAGAATCGGAACAACGTTCAAATCATCAATAGCCCTTTTCTTTTTCTTGGGAAAACCAAAACCGAAGTCACTCATTTATGGTTCCTCGCTCTGACTGCTCAACCCATGTCACCAATTTGTAACCAAGATCCTGTGCGTTTCCTACAATCTCTTCACCTTTGGAAACACAGATTGAGTGGACAACCATCGCCGCAATACCCAGGATGAGTCCCGCTGCCGTCGCATACATCGCTTCTGAGATACCAAGACCAAGGATTTCTCCTTTTTTAGATGGGTCCGCTTGCGCCAGAGCCTGAAAGGTTTTGATAAGACCAGAGATAGTTCCGAGTAGTCCAAGGAGAGTCGAAATTCCGGCAATCAAGGCTATTAAGGAAACACGTCTTTCACAATTCTTAGTGACTTCAAGAACTGCTCCACCTAAAGCTGAACGCATCGCCTCCCGTCCGTGTTCGGCGGCGAGCAATCCTGTTTTTGCGACACTGAGCTCAGGAGAATCTGAAACTGTATTACAGATTTGAATGGCTTCCGTATATGATTTTTTCAAAATAAAAGTGCGGACTTTTTGAATCGCCATTTCAACATCGATGGAATATTTAAAGAATAAAAAATAACCCCGCTCAAGCGCAACAACGACGAGCATAATCCCCGCGAGCAAAATAACCCACGCGGTAATACCGCCTTCTTTCAACAAGATCTCTAAACCTGCCATTTATTCCTCCCATAATTATAGATAAAAAACTAAGCCGCCTTCAAGAAACAGAAGCGTATTGAATTTTTGTTTTTCTTCTTCTGTCATACCCACAAAGGTTTGCATGTGGTGAAACCCAGCTGCCACTCTCACGTTAAAGTACTTTGCGGCAAAATAAGTCTTTCCGCCCATGAGAGCGAAACGCATACCCTTTTTCTTATCCTCAGGAAAATCCATTTGATAGGCGCCAAACTTGAAAAAGGTGTCACTGCGAAACATTGTGTAAGGGCCCCAGCTGTCTTTGCCATAGGCGGGTGCCCATAGAATTTCTGCGCCCATTTGGGTTTTAGGTTTGGCGTAATCGATACGAATTTTTTGAGGAGTTCCATCCTGATCATAAACCGGTTGCGCCGCAAGCATCTTGACGATTCCCCGTTCTTGAACAATAAATCCGGGTGCGTAATTGAGATAAAACTCCCAAAAGTCATTGATGGCGTAACCGATGTTCATATTCATTGTATAGAGAGTGGCTGGTCCGTCCGAAAAGTCGACGCCCAGGTTCGGGTTAAACAGAAAACTCCCGGCCTTTATTTTGGCTTTCCTCTGAACAACCACCATATCACGGAAGACCTTACTGACATTTTCTCCAACTTCTAAGCGGACTTCGGGATTTAAGGGTTCTTGCTCCTCAATGGCGGTGGGCGGAGCGGAGTCCTTGCCGCCTTCACCCGCAGCTTCTTGAGCCGACAGTGAAAGGGGTAGAACAAAAATGACTGATAACAATAAAATCATCCATGATTTCTTCATGAACTCAGAATAGGCGTTTCTACCTGATGTGTAAAATTTATTTACACAACCAGACTTTTGGTTGAAACAAATTAAGACTTAAGTAATGATTCCACACTATGAACAGCAACATAATTTTTATTTACACAACCTACCCAGACTTAAGCTCAGCAAAAGAGCAAAGCACGGCGCTCCTCACCCAAAGACTCATTGCCTGTGTTAACTTTTTCCCGCAGATGATCTCTATGTATCACTGGGAAGAGAAAATTGAAGAAAGCCATGAAGTTGTGGCCATCTTTAAAACACGTTCCGACCTTTTTTCTCAATGCCAGGAAGCGATCAAATCGCGTCACCCCTACTCGGTACCTTGCATCTTAAAGCTGGAAATTACTGATGGTGCACAAGAGTATATGCACTGGATCAAACAGGAAACAAAACAAACCTAAAGATCAAAAAAAATAAAAAGGTCAATAGGACCAAAATCAACATTGTCTTTGTGACACTCACACTCGCCCCCGGAGTTATTAACAAGTACCTAGACAAATAGGCACTCTACGAAGGTGTGTGCTCTATTGACCCTCTTTGACATTTTCGGAAAACGAGTTCGGAGCGCAGCCGAAGCGACGGCGTCCCCGAGGCGAGCAGCGCTTGTCCGAGGTTTTACGGAAATGTCAAAAAAGGTCTATAGAGCGCACCTATGGAGCGCCCACTTTGCGACTATAGAGGCCAAGCACGAAAGGTTCTCTTGAACTTCGGATTTGGCCCCACTATAACCCCAGAAATCAACAATGCATAAATCATACCTAACCACAAGGGGCCAAAATGAACCGACAAGAACTTGCCAAACAAATTTTTGAAGTTAGCCACCTCACAGGGGAGTTTAAGCTTCGATCGGGCCAAATTTCCCATGAATATTTTGATAAATACCGCTTTGAATCTCAGCCAAAACTTCTAAAGGCCATTGCGGAACAAATGGCCGCATTGATTCCCAAAGACACGGAAGTTCTAGCCGGTCTAGAGGTGGGCGGAATTCCAATTGTAACAGCATTATCCTTAGAAACAGGCATTCCTGCTTCATTCGTTCGCAAAAAAGCCAAAGACTACGGAACTTGCCTCCTTGCCGAGGGTGCCCCAATTCAAGGTAAAAAGCTTTGTATTGTTGAGGACGTCATCACAACTGGCGGACAGGTTCATCTTTCGGCTGCCGACCTTAAAAATGCTGGCGCCATACTTAGTCATGTTCTTTGTGTGATTGACCGAGGCACCGACTCAAAAAGTAAGATGCAAGAAAAAGGACTCACATTGAGTCCACTTTTTACAATGGCCGATTTAAAAGCTCATCAGGGCTAATCCACGACGAATCAGCATTTCCATTCGTTCTGACTCCGTCGCCAACTGCTTGAGTTTTATTTTTATCTCATCACAGAGGTTGGCCCGGAGTTTATTCCGGGTTAAAACCTCGAGTATCTCTAGGCGCAAAAGCCAGTCCTTTGGATAAACCCTTTCTAATTTTTCATGAATTTTCAGTATCCGATCAAGCGATTCCCCACTCACACTGCCTAGTTCGCGAATCTCGCGAATTTGACCGTAAAGGCCGGCAAGTTCTTTGTTCTCTGGCGTCAAATTGGATTTTTGAGTGCGAGGTTTGAATTCTCGTTGCTGAACTTTCTGAGCATAAGCCAGGCGATCCGCAGCTCCCCCAAAAACTGAAACCACCGTTTCGCCTAAAACCATATCGAATGGCCCCCAATCAGGACTAAATAAAACTTCATTACCCTGCCGAACGGTGCACTGCTGAAAACTCATGATTCTCGCCGTACCGTTCTCCTTGATGGTTGAAGCCCATACTCCTTCCACAACAATTCCAGATTCAAATTCAATGCGGCAGGAATTTCCCGGCTGGCAACCCAACGATTGCCAATCAGCCTCGGTTGCTTCCCATGGTAAAGGCTTCAGTCCTTTAATCTTACCCACCGGCGAACTGAATCCCGTTTTATGGTAATCAGGACCTTGCTCTGCCCACTCAACTTCCTTATTGGACAATTGAACAGGACCACTCCACTTTATGAAACTGAGGCTACCATCGGAGGACTGGCGATAGTCGGTCAAAATGCCGCTCACCTGCACTCCCGAATTTAAAACTGTGGTTGTGAGAGTTTGAGCTCTTTTGGCTTTAGTTAGTCCTTCCAATCCGCCATGTTTATAGGCCATTTTCTCGGCCAGCTGATCAATGACCCGTTCAAGCTTTTTAAAATCATCGGTCACAAAAAGTTGTGGCTGCGGCTTAGTAATATCGTAGGCAGTCTCAATACAATCAACGGTCAAGGGCACCTTTTTAACTCTTTCTGACAGACAATTATAACTTTCACCCACAGAAGACAATAAACCCGCCCCATAGATAAGATATTTTCCATCTTTTTCGAAAAGCCCATACTCCGTTGACCACCAGCCAAGCCGAGTGACTTGTTGGGCTTCACTGACATAACCCACACGTTGTACGGCTAGATCTAACTCCCTTTGCGCCTTTTCGATATCATGATGGGTTGCCGCTGGATTTTCTTTAGTTTCAGAAAGATTGAGCACGGCTTCATAAAGCTCATTGTCTTCCTTGGCGAAAATAACTCTGCGAGCGATCTCTCCAAATTTTTTTAAGTAAGAAGAATAAGCTTCATCAGCCAATATTGGCGCATGGCCTGCGGCTTCGTGAACAATATCTGGGGCTGGAGTGTAATCTATATTCTCGAGTTTCCGCATATCCGCAGCGATAGGAAGAATTCGATGAGCCATGAGTTCGAGAAATGGTTCTGGGGGAATAAATCCCGTAATGATAACGGCACGCCAGCCAAACTTTTGCAATTTCTGATCCATTTCTGAAATCCGAGGAATGCGATCCGTTGTCACACCAGTTTCCCTGAGTCCCTCCAAATACTTTGGATGAGCGTGATCCTTAAAAAATTCCTTGGAGACACGCATGATATAGCGCCAGGACGCATGATCAATGGGAGTGTAAAGATCATAATCTTGTTCTGCAATATACTGGCGTAGATGGAGCGGTAATTCGGACGTTGAATATGTCATAATGGGGTCAAGTAAAGCTAACTCGCTAAACTGAATCAAGTGAATTGATGAATTTTGACGCAAGTACGACGCCGTTTTAGGGCTATGCTGACTTACTGAGTAGCTGGCCCTTTTCTTTGTCTTTAACGGCCTGTAGCGTCCATAGTTCAGATTCGGGTATTCTTCGGATCACCTTACCATTGGGTTCGCGAAGAATCACAAAACGCTTACCCTCTGAAATCTGCACCACCACCTCTAAATGATTATCCTTTACGACTTGCAGATTTCGTAGATGTTCTAAGGCATGCTCAAATTGCTCATCGGACATAGGTGGATGTTGCTGTCCCCCTTCGCCATAAGACGCTTGTCCGTTACCCTCACGGTCCAAAGCTTTTTCAGAGCTGATTGACCTTTCAACCCTCTCCCGGTTCTGCACCGGGGGAGGGCCAATTGGTTTGCCAATGCCTTTTAGATCCATGGGTTATTTATCGGATCTATGGGTAAAAAACTTAATCAATTTGGTCATTAATATTTGGGGTCTCACAACTTAATAATCCACAAGCTGTATGACCCACAGGAATCGATAAGATCACTGGATCTTAGACTATCTAAATTAACCAATCAGCTTCAATGCCATTTGTGGAGCATTGTTGGCCTGGGCCAAAGTGCTCACTGAGGCATTGAGTAGAATATTGTTGCGTGTGAGTTCCGCTGTCGCACTTGCAACATCGGTATCACGAATTCGCGAATTAGCAGCCAATACATTCTCATTGCTGACGGCCAAGTTATCGACGGTTGAGGAAAGTCGATTCTGAAGCGCACCCAGATCGGAACGGTAGCCATTAGTTCTCACTTGCGCTTCATCAATGACGTTAAGAGCCTCTTGTGCGCCCTCTTTGGTAGAGAAATCTAAACCCTCAATACCAAGACTTGCTACCGTTGCATTCGTGCCTTCGGCATTATAGCTAATGCGATCCAGTTTCTCATCATTTTGAGTTCCAACTTGGAAATCAAATTTTACACCAGTGCCATCGATCAGACTTACACCACCAAAACGAGTGGTTCTTGAGATACGATCGGCTTCACTGACGAGTTGTTGAACTTCATTGTTGATAAAACCGCGCTCTCTTTCACCAACCGTATCAGAAGCGGCTTGGATTCCGAGTTCACGGAGACGTGTCATGATATTTGAAATTTCATTGAGACCACCCTCTGCAACTTGCACCATTGAAATACCATCATTGCTGTTACGGATGGCTTGTTGAATGCTTCTTGAGGTAGCCTTTAATCCTTCACTGATACTTAGACCAGCGGCATCGTCTGCGGCTTTAGTGATGCGACTACCGCTCGACAATTGAGCGAAGCTCTTTTGAATGTCTTTTTGTGCACCCGACATGCTTCTTTGAGCATTAATTGACGCGACGTTAGTTGTTACTCTCATTCCCATGGTGACCTCCCTATTGGTCTGTTTCTTTTTAAGAGCTAGGCCAGTACCCTTCTGACTTTCGCCCTTGTTGGCATTTCGCTGAGACCATCTCAGCTTGGCTGGTATACCATTCGGCGAGGTCTGAATTTCCTTTAGTCTTGAACGCGAAAACTAGACGAAGCTCAGATGAAAACTCGACGAACGCCCATCGAAACAGGCACTTTGCCGAGTCTATTTCAATACCATCGTCCCAGTTTTCTGGACCAGCGATTGGGGCACAAAGTTGAGGTTCCCTTAGTCGCAACTAGGTCCGTACAGACTCGATCAGGCTTTAGCATTAGTCTTTTAGATTTCCTTCTCTAAGTCTTGCACCGTCTCGACGAGACGTCTCTCAGCAGTCTCGTCGAGACGAGCCTCAGCAGCCTCGACGAGACATTCCTCCAAAGCCGCGACCAGAGCCATATTCAAGACGTAGGCGCAGGCCATATTATTGACACACGTTTTTTTTATTTCCGTAGTACTATGAATAAATGTGAGCGATCCCTAAATCGTGTTAGATCTTTTCGGAAAACGAGTTCGGAGCGCAGCTAAGGGACAGAGTCCCGATGGCGAGCACCGCTTGTCCGAGGCTTTACGGAAAGATCAAACACGGTTTGGGGAGCGCTCACGAATAAACGGACCTGGAAGATGTCAGGAGGACTACTTCATGCCCGCGATTAGAATGATGGGAATGGCGTCAGGATTGCCGCCAAACATCGTCGAAACAATTATGGATGCCGAACGCATTCCTATCAAGAATCAGCAGGCCAATCGCGAAAAGGTTGAGGCCCGCCTCAAACTCGTTCAGGATCTCGAAAGCAAACTTACTGATGTTGATAAATCGATGAGCGAGCTTGTTGGAACTCGCGGATTCATGAATAACAAACTCTTCAGTGGTGATCCTAATATCGTGACGGGTACGGCTGATCCGGATGCACCCGTAACTGGGTCTTGGAATGTTGAGGTTATGCAACTTCCCCAAAAAGCCTCAGCCGTCACCAATGGTTTTCCGGATCGCGATACCACAGAGGTCGGTGTTGGTTACATTAAATTTGAAACACCCGATGGCAATAAAGAAGTTTATATCAGCGGCAATGACAACACTCTTGATGGTGTGGCACGAGCCATTAATTCAGCGGGAGTGGGCGTAAGAGCGTCCGTCATCACAGACCGTTCTGATAAAGAGAATCCCTTCAAATTACTAATTGCCGGCCTCTCTACTGGAGATGAAAAACAAGTGATTTTTCCTTCGGTCTATATGCTTGATGGTGACCAGGACCTATTTTTTGATCAAACGCGAGACGCTCAAAACGGAAAGATCAAGGTCGATGGCTTTGAGTTCGAAGTTTCAGAAAATACCATTCGGGATATCATTCCAGGGGTGACGCTTGAACTACGCCAAGCGGCCCCGGGGCGTTCCATCAACATTAGTGTTAAAGAAGATTACGAAGTCATTGTCGGAAAAATCGATGAATTTGTAAAAGCCACCAACGGGGTTTTTAGTTTTATTCAACAACAAAATGCCCTCAATGAAAAATCAGACACTTCAAAAACTCTGGGTGGGGATAGTCTTTTGCGTTCTATCGAATCCAGAATGCGCAACCTCATGCAAACTCCCCTCTATGGAATCAATGGTTCCATCAAACGACTCAGTGAAATCGGAATTAGCTTTCAACGAACCGGGGTCCTGCAATTTGAGAAAAAGAAATTAGATTCGATCTTGAGTAAAAACGCAAAGGACGTAGGGACGTTTCTCGCGGGCGATGGATTCAGTGTGGGCTTTGTACCGACCCTGCGCCGTGAAATCGCAAACTTCACAAACCAAGCCTTTGGCCCTCTAGGCAATAGAAAACGGGGCCTCCAGGATAAGATCAATAACATTAATAAATCGATTGAAAACAAAGAACGGGCACTGACTCGCAAAGAGGAATCTCTCCGACGACAGTTCGCTAATCTCGAAGAGAAGATGTCCAAGCTACAACAGCAAGGTGCTGCCGTCGGTGCCATCGGAGGCGGTGGTGGAATGCCAAAACTTGGACCTTAAGACAAATTTTACACCTAGTCTTGCCTCAAGAAACCATCAAGATAACATAAACGTGAGGGGGTAGTGTCACGATGAAAAATGCGTATCAGAAATACAAAGCGACAGCAGTCACCAGTGCAAGCCGAGAAAAAATTCTCCTGATGCTCTATGAAGGTGCTATTAAATTTGTCAAGCGAGCCATCAAGGCTTGCGAAGAAAAAAATATTGCTGAGCGAGGATTAAACATTGGGAGAGCTTGCGATATTGTTATGGAGCTCAACAACACCCTTGATCACAAGGTCGGTGGCGACATCAGTAAAAACCTAGAGCAACTGTACACCTTTATAACAGACCAATTGACCAAAGCCAACATTACCGGTGACCCAAAGTACCTATCTGATGCACTCAAAATTCTGGAAACTCTGAACGAAGCTTGGATCCAAGCCGTTGAGAGCATCAAAAAAACTGAAGCCGCATCTGTAAGTGGCGACAAGAAAGCATAGTGGAAAAACGCATGTCCCACCTCCTTGAACTCCATAAAGAAAAAAAACACTTTTTAATCGAATTCTCAAATCTCAATGCCAAAGAACTCGCTCAGTTCGCCAACGGAAATTTTGAAGGTCTCGAATCCTTCTATAATTCACGCGAAAGCATTCTTGAAATTTTACAGCTTATTGAAGAAAAAATAGTGCACCAATCAGAGGGTTCTAAAACCATCACGTTGAACTACACAGAGAAGCAAATGCTCGAAGCTTCGATGAAGGAAATCAAGGCACTCACCTTAGAGATTGTCAAACAAGATATGGATTTGCTTTCTCTCATCGAAGGTGCCAAGAGTGCTATCATCAAAGAACTGCAATCTCTTAAAAAGAATAAAAAGAGTGTCGGTGCTTATAAGACAAAAGTAGACAATCACCAAATTGACGAAGAAGCATAAATCTGGCGGGTTAATCGTCAATTTACTGACGAATAACCTCAACTTTAGTAAATGTTCCAGACTTTTTATCCCCTTCTCTAGGCCTGAAAATCGATGGCACCATGATTGCTTAGACTAATTACAACAGGAAAAACTGTTGGGAGATTTGACTATGGAATTGAGTTGCGTCGAAACGGCGAGAGAAATACTCTTGGCCAATAATGAAACCTATTTGGCCAATGCTCTTTTAGCCAAAGAACTGCAAAAGAATCACCATGATATCGATAAGCTTTTCAGTTTGGGCACAGGCTACCTAAAAGCAAAGAATTTTGAATCCGCGCTCTCTTGCTTTGCGGAATTGAAACGCCTAACCAACTCTTTTGAGAGCCATTATTATGCAGCCAAGTCTCATGAAGGCCTGAACCAGGATGAACTAGCCAAAAATTGCTATCTCGACGCACTTCTGATCACAACAAACAACATGGATTTACTCTTTGAGGCCTATAAGAATGTTGGCAATTTGTACCTCAAGGCTAGGAATTTGGATTTGGCTGAAGACTTTTATCACAAGGCCTATAATCTACAGCCCGAGTCACCCCAATTAATGGTTAATTTGGGAACTTTAGAAATGCAAAAAACAGATAGCAGCCGTGCCATCGAACGCTTTCGTAAGGCACTCACTCTTGATCCAAAGTTCGCGCCCGCCTGGGTCGGATTAGCTCTTTGTTACCATCAATTTGGCGATCATGACATGGCCTGGGCCAGTGTTTTAAAATCCCTAGATTGCGACTCCTTTAACTCTACCGCTCTCCTTTTAATGGCCCAGTGGTGTGGCAAACAAAGCGCCATGGATATTGCTATTCAAAAACTCATGGCCTTCTTTGATCGCGGCGAATTTGATTCTATGTTGAGTTTATGTTTTGTCGAACTCTGCATTCAAACAAATCAGTTTTTTTTAGCGCGCATCGAACTAGAGCGATCCTTGCTTTGGGACCCTCAACATACAGACCTTTTGAATTTTGATAGGGCTCTTTCTGACCATGGCTACTAAGATGGATCTGCTTTCTGGATTGACAGAAACTCTCGCTCACAAATCTCAGAGTCTCATAATCTTGGGACTCGGCGATGGGGCTCACATTTTGGAATTGTTGACACAGTTTCCAAATTTGGAGCTGACAATCATTGATCCGCGCAAAGAACTCTTGGAAACATTTGTGCCACCCATCGGCTCTACCATACGTTATATCCATTCGCTTGAGGGTGTCCAAGCGCTAGCCCAGTCCCTTTCAAGAGCGGAGCTCCCTATCCCAGTCGTTTCATTTTCTCAGTGCTGGTACCCACACAAAATATTTTTTGACTGGGCTCACCATCAACTTATCGATCCAGAGGCTCCAACGAGATGGAACAAGAGCGACTCCGCTTTTATTTTAAGGAGCCTTTTTGTATGAAGGGTTTAGCACTCTCACTTCTCCGACTGGGTGATCTGATCATGCATGCCCATGTTTTGAAGGCAATGTCCGAGCAACAAAATACAAAAATCACGCTGTTAACTCATCCCTTTTTTAAAACTATTGATTTCTTATTTCCATATCTGAATGATGTTTTATATTTTGAGCGAGAATACTGCCAGTATTCCATTGGAGAATCCACGCTTAATAAATCTTGGCCTTTTCTACACATTCAGAGTCTACTCTTGGAACTCAACAAGCAAAGATTTGATCTATTGGTGGATTTAACTCAAACGGACACCAGTGCACGTTGGACCCGTTTCATCAACGCCACCCACAAAATCGGTGTCACCTATGATGCACCTCTTACTAAAAAGATCTTCTGCTCCGAAAATCCATTCATTCGCTATCTCCATACGAACCCGTCCTCTGAAGTTCATTTTATTGACCTCTTCAAACGGAGTTTAGGATTAACACTGACTCCACTGCCAACGTCCGATTCT
The DNA here is from genome assembly GCA_044374645.1 of Pseudobdellovibrionaceae bacterium. Lineage (GTDB taxonomy): Bacteria > Bdellovibrionota > Bdellovibrionia > Bdellovibrionales > Bdellovibrionaceae > CAUJGP01. The sequence continues at coordinate 13,239 of JBILOD010000027.1, forward strand.
GCTTCCAACCGTTCCAAATTAATCGTTCTCCAAACACTCACGAGCGACGTCAAAAAAAATTGGCCATTGTCCCATTGGAAACTGCTCATCGAGCACATGACCAGCGATTTTCCTGGCTACCAATTGGTGGTGCTTGCCAGCCCAGGTGAATACAATTTATTGCGAGAACAGCTCGGCCGACTTCCTTTTGGATGCGAAATCATTTGTACTACAATGCGAGAGACACAAGACTTGCTCAAAAAGGCCCAACTCCTTGTGACCCTTGATACCGCCATCAAACATCTAGCGACATGGACCCAAACACCCATTATTGAAGTAGCGTTGGGTAGCAGCAATCCGAAAGAAACCGGTGCCTATCAAGAGGGTGCATGGATTCTTAAACCGTCGGTCCCCTGCAATCCATGCAGCCATTCACAAAAATGTACACAAGCCCACTTTATTTGCCAAAATGCCATCACCGTTCAGCATTTGCAAAACGCAATGCTAAGCAAACTCACAGGCGATCACACTCATAGACCAGAGTGCATTCAGGTTGTAGAACAGACTAAGGAGGGATGGTGGTCCCTTCAACCCATTTCGCAAAACCAAAACCTAACAAAGGATTACCATGCAGGACGAAATCAAAAATCAATTGAAACTCATTACTAAACGCATTGATAAACTGGTTCAAGAGAGTCAGCTTAAAGTCGGTTACAATCAGCAAACGGCAAGACTACGACTCCTTGCTGAACTCACACGTGAACAGGGTGACTCACAGGAAATCCAACCTAAAAAACAACAAAAAGCGTCTTAGAGAAAGATCAAGACTGGTCACTCATTTAGGGTGACCGCAGAGCGAAGTGAAACTTTGCCAAAACTATGTTCGCAAATCTCAACGGCAGCACTCTTAAAGATCATCTTATTGAGGCGACTCACTAACTGCCGAACTCGTGCCGAATAGGATTCTGACACTTCGGAGTTCCAGAGCGTTAAACATATCTCTTCTTCGCTCATGATCTTATGCCTAAGAAGATTTTTGGTGAACTCCAACAAAAGCCGCTTGGACGCGAGATCCACACTTGCATTATTGACCCATAGCTTCGAGGGCTCCTCAAACCGTATGTTTATTTGCGCATCACTGAGCTGACAATTGTCTAGCAATCGATTCCAAGTATTTTGGTTTTTCTTACTTAACTTTCCTACAAGCAGCTTCCATTGATAGAGTGCAAGTTCACTTTCTTTAAAATTGGATGTCGAGAGTAGTAGGCTTAGCAGTCTAAGATAGTTCCCCAACGGCATTTTAGAGGATAAATCATACCAATCCTCCATCGCTGCTCCTGAGAACACCTGTAACAATTTTTCCTCATAGAGGTGATGTGAACCAATGTTACGAAGAGTTTGCAACATGGCGTCCGTTAACGAACCTGTTTTGCGGTATTCTATTTCAGCTAAATCAAAATAAATCAGCCGCTTAGAAATTTCGTCCGTGTTGGTCACTTTTCTAAGGCTCAGATAGGCCAATTGGGGAGTAGATGCTTCAGCCTCCGCAATGGCTAACGCATGAACGAGTTCAAATGTGTATTCTTTATTCTCCCTTTCCGCATTCACTTGTTTCAGGGACTGATATTCGGTCATCCATTCATCACAGAGGTGATATTGAGATTCAAGTCGTAGCAAGTGAACCATGGATTTTTGCTGGGTCAAGGAATTCTCAGACTGACCTGCCAGTTTCAAAAAAAGCCGAGAACCATTGATATCACCTGTTTCTTCTAGAAATTTAGAAATCAGTAAGGCCACTCGGTCTCGGATCTCTATATCAACCTGAGCGGAGTGTTCTTGGAATTGGGATTCCAGAATTTTTAGAATACGGTACCACTGGCCATACTGCCCATCCAAGTAATAAGCAGCGGCCAAATCCGCCGTCAAAATAATATGAGGACCAAACTCCTGCAGGGCTTCTGTAAAGATATCTATGGCCTTCGTGAATTCTTGTTGAACTACCGCAATTTTTCCACGCAGGTGAGCAACCATACGCTTTCCACTTTGAGATGACTGACTGATGGAACCCATGGATTTCATCGCTTTGTCGAACTCTCCGATTTTAATGAGATGAAGTATCTCATGATTGAGGGCGCGAAGCTGAGCAATGTCTGAGCTGCCACCCCTTACCATTAACGACCACCAAAGCTTCTGACGACCGAGTTTTGAAACTGAAGTCTTTCCGAATCACTGACGTCCTCTCCATGGGCACCACCACCCACCGGAGGACGCGGACCATGACTGCCCAGCGTTTTATATTTCACTTTCGACAGGTGAGGTGTGGCCATGTACTCGCAAAAATTGATCTCATCATCGCTAATCAAACCATCATTTATCCGAATTGAGCCGTTCAGCAAAAATCCAACAACGTCCTCATTTGTTTGGAGACCTTGTTCGCGGGCATAGTCCTCCATGTTTTTCGATACTAAACTATAAAGACCCGATGTGAGTG
>JBILOD010000347.1:0-4727 GCA_044374645.1 Pseudobdellovibrionaceae bacterium
AGTCAAAATCTCCATTGGGCCATAATGAGAGTGCAAGCGGCGCGCCGGCGAGGCCCATTGAGTCATTCCAACGCAAGTTTCGACATTCGCATACCACAATCCAAAGGCCTTTGAGAGGAACCCAAGGCCATAAAACTGTTCATCTCGAGGCAATAGCGAGTTCACAGAGCACAAGTTGTGAGCGACCCACTCCCCTTTAGCCATGGTGGGAATAATGATAAAGAGACTGAGAGGGGTCCAATCGAGATCGGGTGATTGCCGCAACACCTTTCTAAGAGAAGGTGGTAAAGTGGCCGTGCGATGGGCAAACCCAGCAACAAATCCCGGCACCACTGCACAATCATAGAAAACCCAGCGAGGCATCGCCAAGTTCGCTGGACCAAATGCACTGGTCTCTAAAAAATAAATTTGCTCGGCGAATTCAAGGTCGTGCAAATCCAAAGGGTTCTTATAGACTGGATTAATGCCCTGAAACCAATCTAGATGGTGGCGCTGCCCCGGAGTGGGAATATGATTTTCTGAACGCACATAAACGTAGGGGCGAATATCAGGATTCACAAACCAGGAGGCTTTTGAAATGAGCTCTTGCACTCGCCTTCTCCCATCCGTTCCAAAAACACGGAAAACTTTTTGATGACTCTTTCAATTGTACTCCCCGCCTTCAAATTGCTCAAGAACTAAGGTGGTTTTCTTCAAGTAGGCTAGCCATCTCTCCTAGGATTGATCAAAGACCTAGACTGATGCCTCACTGAGACTCATGCCAGGCTTGAAAATGAAATCAAATCGATTGAAAATTTCATGAGTTCCTCAATGTTTAATTTCCCCCTATTTAGGGGACTCTCTGGTCCTTAGTTTAGATGTTTTTTAAAATTGTTGGAGTCTTTATGAAAATTCGAAAAGCCACACCTTCTGACGCACAGGTAATCTTGTCGCTCATCAAAAAACTCGCTGAATACGAAAAACTCTCTCATGAGGTTTCAGCAACCAGGGAAACCATCGCTCAAAATCTTTTTTCCACGGATTCACCGGCACGCTGCTTGCTCGCCGAACAGGAAGGAAAGGTCGTTGGATTTGCGCTCTATTACTATAACTTTTCCACTTTTTTGGGTCGCAAGGGAATTTATCTCGAAGATCTTTTTGTACTTTCAGAATGCCGTGGGCGCGGCTACGGAAAACTATTGTTTGCAGAACTGGCGCGAATCGCCATTGCTGAAGACTGCGGACGCCTTGACTGGTCTGTTTTAGACTGGAACGAACCAGCGCTCCGATTTTACCGATCTCTCGGCGCAAAGCCACTATCAGAGTGGACCGTTTGGCGCCTGAGTGGGCAGGAACTTTCAACCCTTGCCTCCAATGGCTAACCCCATTAGATCCTTCATGAATCAAAGGTGCTTAACTTGTGTTAGCTGTTTCTTAATCAATATTGAATTCCCCATGAATGCCAAAACATGAGCCGCAAATTGGCATTTTGTCAGAAAGTTAACGACCATTTTGAAGAGGTCTTTCGTCAGCAGCATCGCATTCTTGCATTAGGCACTGATGGCGACCAATCCTATAACGGCCACCATCCCAATCGTGATCTAAAAGATATCATGCCTGGGGTCTTTGTCTTTGATGAGGATTATCTGGATGGTCTCATCAATGGAGGTGGTATTGCATCACCCGCCGCTCAAATCAATTTCTTTGAAGTCACAACTATGGACATTCTTAATTCCGAAACAACAAAGCTTCTCGCGGCTGAGCTTCATGAACTAAAAGACCTCCCAGACTTTTACACTCTCGAAGTCGATGGGATTCCAGAAGAAGATTTACCAACAAACGAACTTAAAGACGATCATTCAACAGCAATCCCCGCCGAAATGAAACCCTACAATTATTCCCATGCCTATCCAAAGCTCCCTTTTTATGATCCCATGAGCGGTCGGCGGGCCTATTTTGAACGGGCTAAACAACTTATGTTGCAGTTCCTCGAGGAACCGAATGTTCAAACGAAGATCGTGTTGCTGGCCAGCTACTACCATGTGGCCATCAATGGCCATTTCTTTGTGGCTGGAAATAATTCGGTTTTGATGGCCCAGGTGAATGTTATTTTGGAGAGTCTCGGCTATCGGCCACTGAATCATGGCGTGCTCGACTACTTAGCTCTGCTGCTCAGTACGAGGCGGTTTGTTAAGGTGCTTCGAAATCGGTTGGTACCAGCAGCAGGTGCTGTGCAGTGAAAATGCCTAAATGTTTTTGACTGAGTCTGATGACTTTAATACCGATGACCGCAGCCGAATTCATACTCTAAACCTATTGGGTTCTGAAGCCTTTATGAGACTCAATGAATGGAGCGCCCTTTCGATCTGGACAGCCAACGCACTTGAGGTCGGCGACACTGTCAACAAGATCGACAGATGTTTAAGGCTCCTTGGGCCTTTGAGAACGATCGTGCCAATCACTCGCATTTTTCCAATCACCAGACCGAAGTCCATTTATTTCAAACTTTTCGACTTTGATCTCAAAACTTTGTTTTAGTTTTGGCCGATAGTACAACATAGTCCTTTTGTGAGCTTAAGGAGTGAGAAGGTTGAATTTTAAACCATCTAAGTTGAGCATTTCAAAAAAACTTCTTTGGATTGTACTGGTTACTGGTACGCTGGGCACCACTTTTTCTTCACTCTTTCAAATTGCCATCGAATATAAATATGCTAAAACCGAACAAGAAGACCGAATCAATTTGTTTGAGCAAACAGCGATTCCCAGTCTCGAAGAGGTCGTTTGGAATATAAACGAACGCGCGCTTCACTCACACCTTGAAACGGCCATTACCAATAGGGATTTCGCTAGCATCAAAGTTTTGAATGAAAAAAATGAACTCTTAGACCAGCAGCTCAAAGCCAATGAACTCAAAAATATTACGGTGAAATCTTTTGAACTTCGTAATCCCCATCAGCACAACGAGATTATTGGCTTTGTGCAGCTGAGTTATACAAACGATTTTATTTTTCAAGATCTCGAAAGAAAGACCCTGACTATTATCCTCACCAATTTATTTAAAACAATATTTGTTTCCATCATTCTTCTAATTCTTTTCCGTCTACACTTTGTCGATAGGCTTAAACAAATCGCCAAACGACTGAACGACGAAGATTGGTCTGATCCAAAAGAATATTCAAGCGCCCCCATACCCTGGCCCTACGCGAAGAACCCAGACGAAATCAATGATGTTGAAACGGCTGTCAACCAGGCCATCACCCTTATTCAATCTCACAGACAGAAACTCATCGATGCTGCTACCTCTTCAGCGAGACTTGCCGAACTCGGTATTTTTGCCGCTGGCATTGCCCACGAAATTAACAACCCTCTAACGATCATTTTGGGCACCACCGGAAAAATGGAACGATATCTCAATGGGCCCCAACCAAATCCCGAGGCGACGTCAAAGTCTCTGGAGAACATTCGCAAATCGGTTTCAAGGGTCAGTCATATCATTGCTGGCTTGAAGAGTCTCGCCCGCGATGGCAGTCACGATGAACTTCGTCCGTTTTCTTTAGACGAACTGGCCAAAGAAGTGGATGCGACCTTTGCTACGATTTTGGCCGCCAAACAGATTCGATTTGAAGTCGTGAACAGTGCACCAGGAGTTAACCTCAATGGACGCCTCGTGCAACTCGCCCAGGTTCTTTTAAACTTAGTTAATAACGCTGCCGACTCGATTTCATCACAAGCCAACCCTTGGATTCGAGTCGAGTTTCTCTGCGAATCTAATAAAGTCTTTATAACCGTTACCGATAGCGGTAATGGCATTCCCGAAGACCTCCGGGAAAAACTCTTCGTTCCTTTCTTTACGACAAAAGACGTCGGCAAAGGTACCGGTCTCGGTCTATCTATATCTGCTGCTATCATCAATAAACATGGTGGAAGCATTAAAATTAATTCAAGTCACCCTCACACCCAATTTGTCATCGAACTCCCAACGGAAAAGGATTTATCCCATGTGGCCTAAATACCAAAAGCTCCGATCTCAATATGCAACGTTAGCTCTAATTTTTATTTGTTTAATGTTCTCAAACAAAAGCTACAGTGACCCCCTTAAAGCAGTAACGTCCCAATGGGACAAATATACAAACACTGACGGTACAGGAATCTATTTTGAGCTTCTTAATGCAACTCTCGGAGCTTCCGCATTCAAGTACACCATCCGACCATGGAAGCGAGCACAGACTGAATTTAGAAATGGCAAATTCGATTTCCTAATTGGTGAAACCGAGAACCTGCCTCACTGCAAGTACCCACAGTGGCCCATCGACGCGGATTTCTTTAGTAGCTTTTCATTGCAGAAAAAATTTAAAAAGTGGCCAGGCACCAAAAACCTTGGACCGCTCAAAGTCATTTGGGTTCGAGGCTATGACTTACACTTATACGCCCCAGAGCTCAAAGCATTTGAGGAAGTTGATAATCTTGAACAAGGAATGAAAATGATAATTGCTGAACGAGCCGATGTTCTGATTGATTATGATCAAGACATCAAAGACCGAATAATTCAAATGAGAATCAATTCAAAAGAAGTCACCGTTAATTCGACGGACATCTCGGGCGGTCTCATCTATCTCTGTTTCCAAAATAAAAAACATTTAGCGTCGACGATTGCTACCTTCGATAAAAAAATGTTCGAAATGGATCAACTCGGCAAACTACGAACACTGTTTCTGAAATATGATCGCGAGAAAAATTATCTTAAACTT
>JBILOD010000348.1:0-4718 GCA_044374645.1 Pseudobdellovibrionaceae bacterium
AGTGGCCGTCCCGACGTTGCGCCTGTTCCTTAAAATAGGACCCTTTCGAGAAGCCCCCAATCCCAAGCACAACATTTCGTAAAGATGTGATATACGGTTAGAGTTCCCCTACGTTGAGTGAGAGTTGAAGCGCGGCCAACGAAGAAGTTGGCCTTTTTCAGCAGAATCTAAGTAGTGGCCAGAGCTTATCGAATACCACTCCCATCTTAACCGAAGTGCCCATAAACGCTCTTTGTTTTGTAAAATTGGTCGATCTACGAAATCCTCACTGAGAACCAATGCGGTTTTTGATATCATTCCTCTTGGAGAATCAACAGCGAGTTAGCCCATCCACCAAATGGACCAAACAGGAGCTTGTCAGTGAAAAAACAAAACCGTTGGATTGGGTTGATTCTTGTGTTTGGTTTTGGGTTTTGGCTGCAAAAATTATCCTTCTTCCCAGGCTCCGACAGTTTAGAAAAATCGTTTTTATTGAATCCCGGGCAGGAGAACACTTCCGCCACATCCAGTGGTGCAAGAAAAGGGAATGATCCCCAATTAAGCTGGACCACGCCAACCTCTGGCAATTTGGCGAATCCCCCAACTTCCGGTTTTTCGTTGGCCCCACGACCGACGCGATTGTTCCCTAAAAAGGCTTTAATTCCAAAAGGTTACCAAAATGAAATGGCCCACCAACTCCTAGGGCTATTGGTGAATGAGATTGAGTGGCCAGAAAAACTTTCGACCCAGCATATTTATCCCCGGTGGAAGATGCGCGAAGGCACCAATCATAAACAAGAGCTATTTGTTGATTATGAAATTAAGGTCCAAGGCTTTACCGTTCCTCAATCCTATTTGAGAGTGTTGATGTTTCCGAGCGGCGAAAACCACTACCGGGTAGGACTTATTGATTATTACTTTCAACTCCCACCCCAAAGCCACTTTTCTGTTCGGGTTGCAAAAACGGAGGCCATCGAACGTGCAAAACTGAGCGAACCTAAAATGCCAAAAAATTCCCAGGCACGTGGAATTTGGAAGACCCAAGGTGTTTGGCATATTACTGATGGTGAATGGGTTCCTAGTTGGAAAATCCAGTTTCAAGGATCGCCACAAACAATTTTTATTGATGTTCGAGATGGAAATACGACTACTGAACGTTCGGCCCTGAGTTTAACCGACCTCGCTCGATCTCAGAGGCGAATTCAATTTCAGGTGCGGGGGTTTGGAACACCAGAACTTGAATCAGCGGCAAAATCATCGCTATTCCCCTTGACCAATTTGACCTTACCCTTACAACAATCAAACGAAAAAACGCCTCGATTCAAAAGTGATGAGATGGCGATTTTGTCCACGGATTGGTCGCTTCAAAAACTGAAATCCGAAGTGGAAGTCTTTGACTTGCGAAACCAATTTGTCGTCGTCACCGATCCCAGCGCGATACGGCCACTCTCGGTGCATTGGAGCTTGCCTCCCCCAAATTCAACGGGGCCAGGAGAAATTCTATTGAATCCAAAAAACCAACCTCGTGAAACTGCAATCATTAATGCCTACGTCTATATCAATAAAGCACGAGACTTTTTGGTGAACATTGTTGGCTTTGACGCCGCCCCGATGAATAACCTTATTCAAACATTTGTCAACCGAGACAATGACCTTTGTAATGCCCAATATCTCAATGGCACTTTGGAATTTTACGAAGAGACTGAAGAGTGTCGTAACACCTCCTATGACACTATTATTTATCATGAGTACACTCATTTTGTTGATGATATCATCGGAGGTATCACCGACACCGCTCTCGCTGAAGGAATGGCTGATGTCATGGCAACATTCATTTCTAATCAACCTCTCATAGGACAAGAAATCTACAAAGACAATTTAATCCCATTGCGAACAGCAGATAACAACAGTCGCCAGGTGCCCACCACCAAACCATTCACCCCCACAAGTTCCTCATCGGACACCCAAGAGCAAAGTCCGGTCTATACCAATGCCGAAGCATGGAGTGGTTTTGCCTGGCGTGCACGCAGGGGTTTGATTGAAAAATATGGGCCCATCGAGGGACGCCAATGGGCCCAATGGCTGTTCTTGAGCCCCCTAGAAACCAATGCTCCTAATATTGATTCAGCAGTAGCAGAGGTGTTTGCCCGTGCTGCTCGGGACCTACCCCTCGACCAATCTCCTGACTATGCACTCCTTCGTAGCGCTGCCGCGGTTCACGGCTTGTCAACTCCAAGGGAATAATGGGATGATGAGCTAATGACGCTGTCCAAAGACCAAACAACTCCTATTTACTCAAGCCAATCTTATTTTATTAATGATCAGTTTGTCACCGAACATACTCCTGCCGCAAATCCCAGGGGCGTGTACGTCCTATTGCACGGATTTCCGGCCTGGGTATCAAAAAACTATGATATCGGCGAACAACTCGCCTTGCTAGGATACAAAGTCTACATCCCTCATCATCGCGGTTTGGGGCAATCAAAGGGAACTTTTCGATTTGATGGGTGCATTCAAGACACTCGTTCATTCATCACCCTTGTCAAAACAAAACACCCTGACTTGCCCCTCTCTTTGGTGGGCCACAGCTGGGGCGGATACTTAGCCTTGCGCCATCTCAATTTTATTTCGAGCCGATTAATTCTATTAGCCCCTCTCGCGCAATTTCCGACAGAACCAGAACGGCAACAGGCCCTCATCTCCAATCTCTATCAGGTCAACCATGACGATCTGTCTGAATACACCCTAGAAACCTTGGCCTCTGAATTTCGCAGTCTAAAACACAACTTGGATCTTTCGATTCTCAGAGATCCTGCTCGCGCACCACAAACATTGTTGCTGTATGGCACTAACGACGAAACTATTCCCGCTGACTTAATGAGTGACTTCGCGTCGTCCGTTGCATCGTCCACATTTGAAACGGTTGTCTCAGACGACGATCATCGACTCTCCAAGCGCCGCCCCGTCCTCAATAAAATCCGCGACTGGGTCAGCGGCCAATGACTAAGTGATCCCAACATTTTTATCACTATCCTGATCATAACTTTTATTTGTTTATTCCCCCAGACTAGCTCATAGTTGTAACTATGGACAGACGCGAAATTGCAACACGTAAGACTCAATGGGCCCAATTATTTGGGAGAGCCATCGCTCGCACTGGCATTACCCCCAATCAAATCTCCGTTTTGGGAATAGGTTTTGCCCTAGCTTCAGGAGCCTTCTTCTATTTGGCAGGACACGATAAATCGAAGCTATATTTATTCTGGGCCGCCGCCTGCATTCAACTACGCCTGTTGTGCAATATGCTCGATGGTTTAGTGGCGGTAGAGAATAATAAGAAGTCGGTCTACGGAGACCTCTATAATGAGATTCCCGATCGCATTGAAGACATCCTTATTTTTGTGGGTGCCGGATATTTTATTCCAGAGAGCTCGTGGCTCGGTTGGCTGATGGCACTTCTCGCGGTCTTGACTGCTTATCTGCGCTGTCTGGGCAACGCCCTCGGATGCAAGGCTTATTTTCTCGGTCCACAGGCCAAACAACATCGTATGTTTGTTCTCACTGTGGGAGCCATAGCGCAAATGATCTTTGGATTTGAACTGCCAATTCTCAGAGACACGCTCATTTTTATTGGTGTCGGAACCGTAATCACTTTTATTCGACGGTTGGCCCATATTGCCAAAGAGCTCAAAGAAAGACCATCAGTCTGACCGCCCCCTATTATCCTTTGATTTTCTCCATAATATGGCCAAATCAACCTTTGTTTTTAGCCAGACATGGGCTTTTATCAAAGGGTAAAATTAGATAAGACTTGAGCAGTTCTGAAAATAATTTTTTTGGGAAATGGCATGCTATCGTCTACGTGCCAGCAAAAAAGAGCCCACCCCCCATTTCTCTATGAGTTTTTTGTAAAAACCCTTTAATTTCACTTTCAAATAGAAACTATAGTGGCAGTTCCGGGACCTGATGCGAAGAGAATGAGAGTAGGATCTGAGCAAGACGGAATTCAACTTATTTAATAGAACGAACCATCACCTTCCAATAATCACTCGCCTGCGGGCGAGAGTACCATGCGAGCGCAATGGGCTGTTCAATGCTTCGACCTTGATTCAGCAAACAAACATCACAGCGCTCTAAAAACCTTTTTGCCATTTCCTTTGAGACCAGCGCATACCCCAAACCATTTTGAACGAGATCCGCCATTGCCTCATTGTTGTTAACAAGATATTTTTCTGGACGGATGGAATTAGCGATTTCAAAGTGCTCTAAATACCGAAGGACAAAGCGATCTTCGCAACCAAACTGAATGTTCCGCTCAACCTTCACGATATCTTGAATGGATCGATTGGCCCATTTTCGAGGCCCCAGTAGTACAAACTGTTCTGGCTTTAACAACTTGGTTTCCAGCTCTGGCACCAGGGCTGTCTGTGGCAGAATGGCCAATTGGGCTTTGCCGCTCTTTAAGAGGTCCACCCAAACTGGTTGGTCGACAAATTGAATTTGTGGAATTAGGAAAGAATAATCTCTTAGAATGGGAATCAGCGCTGGAAGCAAGCGGAAACGTAAAAGCGACGACGGGCCCGTAAAACCGATGGGCAAACTTCGCCGCTCCGGTGCATTTCCAAATTGAGCCAAGGTTTCACCTTCAAGGGCCATAGCGTTTTGGCAATAACGCTTGAGCGCTTCCCCTTCTGGTGTGATCACCATGCCCCGTCGCGTGCGAATAAACAAATTTACCT
>JBILOD010000349.1:0-4711 GCA_044374645.1 Pseudobdellovibrionaceae bacterium
GAAAAGTTGCCGCAAAATTACTGGAACGCTGTTTTAGATTTTTGGAGTGACAGCTCCAGCTATCAACATCTGATTGTAAAAGACTCGTCATTAGCGCGAGCCATTCTGTACCTTTCAAAACAGGATATTTTAAGCATCAATGCCCTCAATAAATATACCCAGGATCTCTGCGGAGCGAATTGTTTCTTGGCAGGCTCTTTGGTGTCTTATGGTGAGTTTGGAGAGCGAGTTCTTTCAACGCTCATGGAAAGTCTTTTGGTGAGCCTCCTATTAGTCGGTATAGTCTTAATTTTTCTTTCTTTAGCACAAAAAATTGAAAACATTAAAATAGTGTTATTGTCAGCCCTATGGGGCCCTTTAGCACTGATTTTTTGTTTCGTCGTCTTTAAGATACCACTCTTTTATATCACCAGCGTTTGTGCGTCCATCTTGGTGGGCCTCGCAGGTGACAACTCTATTCAATTTATTTTTTATAGGCGCAACGAACAGGCTCTTGGTGGCGTTAATCGACTGGGTGATATCTCCCTTTACGTTGCAGTCGCCATGATATTGACTGCTTCGACTATGTTTTTAAGTGACTTTGCAGCCCTAAGGAAGCTTGGTTTATTAATGATTGCAGGAATTGTTTTTACGGCATTTGGAGACATCGTGATTTTAAGATCTCTGAGTAAAAATCCCAAGCCTTAAAGAATAGCTCACCTGTACAGGACTGAAAGGATCAATACCGCTGAAAGAATCAGATTAAAAAAACAATTCCAACGACTGCGGGACCAACTAACTTCGAAAGCTTCCCAAAACAAACTGCGATAATAAAAACGAAACCAGCTTCTCATTAGAAGCAAGATAGCAAAACAAATTTTAAAAAAAATGAGCTCATCGGGATGACTATACCATCCCGCTCTTACGCTCCAGGCAGAATACACCAGAGCAAATGCCCCTAAAGGTCTAAGTCCATATTCAAAACGTGGGTCAACTTCCTTAGGAACTTTGAGATTGTAGAGAAACGAGCTTAAGCGACCAAGGCTTTTCAGTGAGACAATACAAAACATACCCATGACAAAATGGTATATTGCCGAACCACGAACTATGAATTTTGATATTTCACCCAAGTCAGTCATAGGAATATAGAGCAACCACCTTTTATAACATATAGTATATTTAGATCTAATGCCCTGACCACTTATTTTTTTGCCGATATGGCGAAGCGGTCACGGCAAGAGCTCAGATTCCACTCCTCTATCTCTGATTTTTTCAGTGGCACGACCGCTTCTCGATTTCAGATGGAAGATCACTTCGACGGGCATTCCTTCGAAATAAGATATTGACGGTTCTACAATTTATTAGTCTTCTTATTTTAAAGATGAGCGCAGTATGAACCGTATTTGACATTTTCGTAAAGCGATTTCGGTGAGTTGCCGAAGGGCCCCTACCCCAATGGCGAGCGCCACTTCATTTCGATTTTACGGTGTGGACAAATTCTATTTATAGCAAACTCATGTTTAAGCAAAAATTATTGCTGTGCTTCAGAACATTGATTGAGGTGATCCAATGGAAAATACAATTCCGATTTCAAAGCCTTGGGGGCGATTTCAATCAATAGACCCCCGCATCCCTGTTGCAATCATTCTGTTCACTTATTTGAGCTTAGGCCTCACTATTTTGGGATTCAACAGAACTCCCCTTCAGGCTCTCACCACAACTATCACCTGTGTATTGTTTGAGTTGGCACTGGGTCGAATTTTTAAAAAACAATGGCTTTTTCCCCTGAGTGCCATGATCACCAGCTTCTCACTCTCCTTTTTACTGAATTACTCGCACGATTTTTTTCTGCTTTTTATTCCCATTTTTTTTGCCATCGGAAGTAAATATATTTTCACATTCAATGGCAAACACACTCTTAATCCGGCTCTCATGGGCGTGAGTCTCTCCCTTATTTTTTCAAAGGAACTAGTCACCGCTGCACCGGCGTACCAATGGAATGGAATCGCAGGAATGTCTTTTTTTGTTGCCATGTTGGGCCTATTGTTTGTGATTCCTCGGGTCAATCGCCATTGGCTTGTCATTTCCTTTCTTACGTTCTTCACTCTTCAAACCGCCCTACGGGCGTATGTAATGCGACACCATTTACCATTTGAAACTTTATTTTTAGGAACTCTCTCGTCGCCTTCATTTTTGATCTTCACTTTTTTTATGATCACAGATCCGCCGACAACTCCGAATGCCAAACGGGAACAGATTTGGGTTGGATTTTGGTTAGCGACTATCGATTTAGCTTTTCACCTCGTTCAAAGTTACTATACGTTTTTCTACGCAGCCCTCGTTGTCGGTTCCATTCGACTGTTTTGGAAACATTTCAAGGTAGCGCAAACCGAAGGTTTAAAACGCTATGTTTTAGAAAGATTTTGGAAGAGCCATTATTATAAAAAACTGCTTACGATCGGGATCATCTATTCTGCAACCCATCTTTTTTATGTTGAAGTCGTCCGACCCAATCTTAAAGTCTCCAAACTTGACTGGAAGTTTGAATTAATCCCATCCAGTGTGACTGGACTCAATGCTGATAAATACGGTGGCCTTATCGAAGAGTTGGATCCAAGAATGCAACACATCGGCAAGTGGGTCTTAAGTGTGGGTGACGCTGTTGCCATTTCCGACGTGGATGGTGATAATCTGCAGGACATTTTTTTGACCAATCCTCTCAAAGAAAGCTCAGAGAGAGCGGCGCTTTATAAAAATCTTGGATCTTATAAGTTTCAGAGAATTCCCCTTCCTGCCCTTGATCGTTATGCCTTTGAGACAAAAAAATACGGTATCATTACCAATGCCATTTTTGTCGATTTCGATAACTCCGGGGTCCAAAGCCTTTTTTTGACCGTGGCATTTGGTCGTCCTATTTTACTTAAAAATAGGATGAAAGAGACCGGAAAACTCGACTTTGAGGATGTTTCAGATGATGTCGGTTTCAAGGGACTCTACACCAACTCCTTGGCGGCAACTTTTGCTGACTTCAACGGAGATGGACTGTTAGACTTATTCGTAGCCAATGTATGGCCAGAAAATCTTCCTGACTACCCCGAACCTAAGAAACTCAATATTTTCAATTTACCCAAAGAAGAATACCCTGGTGATCTACGTCCTTATAACTTTATGCATGCCAGCTGGCACATGGCCGATAATGGTGGTCAAAATCTCCTATTTTTACAATCCAGAGATCATAAATTCGTCAAGATGGAT
The DNA here is from genome assembly GCA_044374645.1 of Pseudobdellovibrionaceae bacterium. Lineage (GTDB taxonomy): Bacteria > Bdellovibrionota > Bdellovibrionia > Bdellovibrionales > Bdellovibrionaceae > CAUJGP01. The sequence continues at coordinate 3,235 of JBILOD010000349.1, forward strand.
TCAAAGGCTTGGGGTTTACCTGAAACAAGATGGTCCTTGATTGCAGGAAGTGTGGATTTTAACAAGGACGGGTGGCCAGACCTCTACGTCGCCAATGATTTTGGCCCGGATGATCTCTACTATAATCACAACGGCCAATATTTTGAGAATATCAAAGGCACTATGTTTGGCTCAATCGGCAAAGATACGTATAAAGGAATGAATGTCTCCATTGGCGACTTTAATCGCACTGGATGGATGAATGTTTATGTTTCAAATGTACACCACGCTTTACAGGCCGAAGGGAGTCTATTGTGGGACTTTTCTCCCGGTAAAAATAGTTTTTATCCAACCATCAGAGAAACCGCGACTGACAAGGGCGTGCTCAATGAAAATCGTTTTGGCTGGGGCGGGGTGGCAACAGATTTCGACAACTCAGGGTGGCTCGATATTGCACAGGCCAATGGAATGGTAGACGATAAAATTGATAAGAAATTCGATCAATGCCCGGACTACTGGTATATCAATGAGAAGGTGGCGAGATCGCCTCCCTCGTTCCATCGTTATATTAATCGCTGGGGAGATCTTCGTGGTTACTGCATCTATGGCAATGAAAAAAACCGACTTTATTTAAACTTAGGAAGTGAGTCTCGACCTCAGTTCGTGGATGTGGCGGAACAGGTCGGCCTCAATGAAATCACAAATTCACGAGGTGCGGCGGTGGCGGACTTTGAAAACCGTGGCCGGATGGATCTGATTTTTACTCACCAATTTGCGAAACCCAGTTTTTATAAAAATGTGGTATCAATCAACAATACCAGTCAGAATTCCTGGATTGGTATTGATATCGAAAGTAACCGCGCAGGTTGCAATCGAGAGGCCATAGGAACTCGAGTCAGACTCGAGATTGAAAAGAACAATGGTGATAAGTTTAGCATGACCCACGAGAAACAATCGGTCTCCGGTTTTTCAGCACAAAGTGATAAACGACTTCACTTTGGATTAGGAAAAGATGTAAAATCAGTCACCGCCACAATTGATTGGTGCTTGAGATCTAAGCAAATTGTCGCGGATTTAAAACTTAATGAATATACTAAAATTATTTGGAATTAGTTATGAAGACATTGAAAGAAGTAGACGGTGATTTAATTAACCATTGGTATATTTTATGCCTGGATTCCGAGATTCCAGTCAACAAGCCAATTCGAAGAGTTCTTTATGATGTGCCCTATGTGATTTTTAGAAATAATTTGGGTGGCATCTCCGTTTTTGAAGACCGATGCATCCACCGATGCGCTAAGCTTTCAGAGGGGAAATTAATTAAAGGTGAGATAAGTTGTCCTTACCACGGATGGAGATATAATTCCAAAGGAGACGTCATCGAAATCCCCTCAGAAGGCGACCATGAAGGACCCTCCCCAAAGAAGATAAGATCAAAACTTTGTGCTAAAGTACCTCCCTTTGTTCTTCAAGATGGGTGTCTATGGATTTGGCCTGG
>JBILOD010000351.1:0-4705 GCA_044374645.1 Pseudobdellovibrionaceae bacterium
TTGGTAAAGTCCACGAAATGCCCCTTCGGCTCTATTATGTGTGGAATCTGGCATGCCTTCATTAGTTTCATTCTGTATAGGCAAAAGAAAGAAATCGAAGCTGCCATTGATTTTTTGATAAGAAATTCTTGCTAACCAAACTCCGTTACGATCCTCACGTTGTCCTGGTAAATTCGTGTTTGAAAAAATAAAATCGCTGGGTGAAACTATTAAGCCAGGTGATCTCCGATTTCGTTCCTTTCCGACAAAGGACTGAATGCGTTCATTCCACTGAGAACGAATGCCAGCTTGACTGATAAATAAAGTTCCTACTTTATTTTTGGTTTCGTAGTTTCCAAAGGCATCCAAAGTAATAAAACTGTTTTGAATTTTGTAGTCACCAGAAAAACTCAGCTGACCATTTGGTAAATATATTTTATCGTCATCACTTCCAGAGTCTTTGGTTCCGCTGATTAAAAGATAAGATCGTGTTCTACCGCGATCCAAAGAATAAGTAGTCTTATCAGTGTAGGAGGTCGTGATTGGTATCTCTTTCTTGTCTTCAATTAACCCGGTAGCTTCTTCAAGATCATTATCGATATTGCTAGATCCAAATGTATTTAATCCACCGAAGATTGTCAGACTGATAGTAAATATCATTATTAGTGGAAAATGCGGTTTCATATTTCCTTCCCAAGATTATCAACGACAAAGCGTCTGTCAGGGATTTTATCTTCAAATTTCAGTTCTATGATCTGCATTTCTGATTTCAGTTTAGTAATAACATTTTCCATAACTAACTTAGATGGTCGTGTGATGCTTCCGAAAGTTTTTACAGATCCATATTTACAAATTTTTAAGAGCGTTCCTTTCGAATCATAAAAGTATTGTTGCACGGGTTGTGTTGTTTCTTTATCAATCCAAATTCTCATTTTGGCATAAGCAGCCTCTGTATTTTTTGAAATGAGATCAATGATAAATTGATTTTTCGTCTCTTTTGCTAAACTGGCGTCATATTGTGCAAGCCAATCGACTCTCATCACATCTGCATTTGAAAAATCACCACCAGCAAAACTTTCTCGATCAGCAACTCTAACCGCTCGAGCCACACTTGGCATATAGGTCCAGATCGTGTCTTTCAATCTCAAAATTTCACGTCCCTTTTCTCTCTCGGGTTTAAGAAAATAACCGTGACTGTGATTAACATCTTTGACACTGAAACGAACATCGTAGTTGGCAATTGTTCCATCTAAACGATAATTCGTAAATTGGTACACAGACTTGAAGTTAGGGGGGGATAGGTTCTTTTCGACTTTTGCAATAACTTCTGTTGCTGACTCTGCACTGGCTGGTTCGACAGAAAAAATCAGACCTATTCCTATAGCAAGTACTAAAATTATTTTTTTCATTTATGCCTCCTAATTTGATGTTAGTGCTTCAACAGGTTTCATTTTGCTAGCGCGATACGCAGGTACAAAACTAGCCCCTAATGCAGATAGTAGGGCCAAAAAGAAGACCTGTAGTAAAAATGAGAACTTAATTGTTGGGTATAATACCGTTGTTACAGTTTGACCTGGAAGTGCAAAGACTAATCCTTGGGTATTTAGATACAATAAAATAGAAACGGCCAAAAACATTCCTGCCATGCCACCAATAAGTCCGATGACTGCGGATTCAATCAGAAATTGAAGAGTAATATGGAATCGACGATAACCTAAAGCCATTAAGGTCCCAATTTCACGAGTGCGCTCCATGACAGTCATAAACGATGTATTAACGATTGCTGAAATAACAATTGAAAAAACAATAAATAAAACAAGATTAAAAATCACATTTTGAAGATTCATTGAGTCTCTTAAAATTCCTGCAAGCTCTATCCAAGTTTGTATTGTTAGCTTTGGTCCCATCTTTTCTTTCAATTGATTTCTCACGATTTCTGCATCTGCATCATCATTGATGCGAATGGCGATTTCTGATGTTTGACCCATTGTTATACGTAAAATAAATCACAATCAAAAATCTATTATTGGTTAAGCCTAGCAATCATGCCACTGAGCACTCTCCAACGGCCATTTCGGCACGCTAGAAGCATAGTTTCACAGGATTGTTTACGCCTGAAAGAGGGTCTGATTTTTTCAATAGATTATTTGAGAATGGATTTGGGAGCAATAGTGACAGCCATCCAGGCTGATTTGGGGATTCCCCAAACCCCGCACCCACGAACATCCGGTTCGTGGGTCTCTAAATGTGATTCATTTATTATTTGTACAGTGTGGGATCGGAGTCTTCAAATAGGTTCAGTTGCTGGCGCGCAAACCATTCTTCCTCGATGAGGTCGCTCTGTGCTGGCCCATGTGGATCGAGCTTTTCAGTTTGTAACTTCTTGGCTTGAATAATTTCAGTGATGGCATTGTCGAGCAGCTTAATCATTTTTCGTAGGCGCTTGAGATCTCCGGTATCAATCAGATATTGTCGTTTCATAATTTATATCCCTGCCGATGCTTGAATGACATGATCAGCGGTGATGATCTGCTGGCGTTTGACCATAGCCAAGGTCATTGACTCAACGGCAATGTTCCCGATCTTTCGCGGTAGACCTTGACCAAGTTGTCTTAAGACTGGATAGGCTTGATCTTCAAAAAGTGGGTCGATTCTCCCTGCTAATTTCAGATGATGGAGAATATAACTCTTAACTTCATCGTCACAAGTGATGCCGGCCATATGGTAGCGAAGTCCAATGCGTTGATTCAGGGGTTCGTGCATTCGGCGTTTGAGCTTTTCTCGTAAATCAGGCTGTCCTATCATCACTAAGATAAAGGGGAGTTTTGAGTCCATTTGGAAGTTCGTAATCAGAATGAGTTCTTGCAACGTCTCGTGATCCATTAAATGGGATTCATCGAGAATGATCACCGGGGTTTTCCCTTGGCCATCATAAAGCTCACTGATGCCTCTTTGGATTTGCTCAAAGAGGTCACTTTTTCGCACTCTTTGCGGTAACTTTAACAGGGTGTTGAGCTGACGGTATAAATCACTTCTGTTAACTGTTGCATGGGGAGTGTAGCAGTGAAGATGGGTCTGCGGGTTAAGCTCTTCGACGAACTTTCTGAGGGCGCTGGTCTTACCGCTGCCGGGTTCTCCGGTGAGACAAAAAATGCCCCGGTTTTGTTTTAAGAGCTGGAGCCTCGCTCCGGCTTCTTTAATATCAAAAGTCTCAAACATCTGACTGGTTTTGAGCTCCTTTACAAAGGGCTGTCGTTTTAAGCCGAAGTGCGCTTGGATCATGGCTTATCTCCCTTCATCACCTCATGCAGAGCTACATCGGAGATCCGAGGGCTGGGTTTATAAAGTTTGCCGTTCAACTGGCTATCAACGGCTTGAACCCTTTGTAGGCGAACACCGTTTTCATAGAGGTACACTTCACTGGGAGAGTCCTGCTTAAATCTCAGCTCCACTTTGCGGCCAATATAGTGAGGGGGCACTTCAAGGGCCACGGTATTAAGGGAAACGGTTGAGTCTTTATTGACTGTTCTTTCAACAGCCACCATAAAAAAATCCTCCAGATCTTCCACGTCAATTCGCTTCCGAGGAAACCGGCTCACTGAGATTGAAAAGCGATCCAGAGGCCGTCCATCAATGCCATGATGATGCTTATGGTGGTACTCATCACGGAGCCAACGATTAAAATTTGTGTTCAACACCTCAATAGTCACTGGCTCATTCATTGATACTAAAAACTGTTCCCTCACAGTTCTAAAAAAACGTTCGATTTTCCCTCGCGAGGGCGAGTCATAGGGTTTACTGTGAACTAAACCAATATTTAAATGGGCGCAGCATCGGGCCATATAATGACTTGAGAACGCGGCCCCGTTGTCACAATAAATCCGATCTGGAAGGCCATAGCTTAAAATAGCCTCTTTAAAGACGTCCTCAATCAGACTCGTATTCTCAAACAAATCCCATTTATAACCCACAATCAATCGGGTGTGATCGTCAATCATGGCAAGTAAGATAGCTTTCTGCTTCTTCCTACTGCCCTCGATAAGAACCTGAGGCCCGTGCATAAAGTCACAGGTCCAAAGCTCCCCAAAGTAGCTCATTTCAAAGCGCTTTCTGGCAACATGCTCCCGGCGCTTGTAGAGATTTTCTGAGCGTAAAAAACGCCTCAGTGTTTCAATGCAAATCGGCGGCACCCCCAATATCCCTTCCTTAAGACTTAAATCGTAAAACTTGACGACGCTATAGTTGATATTGGCCGTGCGGAAAGTTTTGATTCGGTCTCTTTGCTCCGCTGATAACATCCGGAACTGTCCTCGGTCCCGACGTGTCTTCGGCACTAGGGCAGTAAATCCATAGCGGCGATACCGATAAAGCCATCCTTTCATCGTCGTGGCGGTGAAGCGCCGTAGCCCTCGGCCTGGCACATCGAACTCTCGCTCCGAAGTTTGGCGAAAGTATTCCATTTGGGCTTTTTGCGAGTCCATCAAAACCGGCGAAATGATTGAGTGCCTCAGTAAACCAATTTTTTCTGCAAGCTCTGCATTCATGAAAAGTACTCCTTTCTCGTTGAGATGAGTCCCTTCTAATGCCGTTTTTTAAAATGAATTTTAAATCTCTCGGCTTGCGACACTCTTTTGAAAAACCTCGCTATCATGGTGGTAAATATTGGCACTGTAAATACAAATAAGCCGTCGAAAGCGGGAGGTAAAACTCATCGCCAAGGCCATCC
>JBILOD010000352.1:0-4704 GCA_044374645.1 Pseudobdellovibrionaceae bacterium
GCCCTAATCCTGCTTGAATCTCAAACATCCCTTTTTTCAGTCCGAGTTTATAGGCTGGTATCAACTGTGCCACTGTATAGCTTGAGGGAACCAGTATAGGAGCCTCAATATCCTCAGTAGTATAAATGCTCGGATCTTTCTCGCTGGTTGAGACTGTTGATGAAGAAAATTGAGCAAAACTCATTAATGAGTGAGTTAGCACCGCAAAAACATAGAACGACTTTCTTAACATGGGCATAGAAACCTCCCAAAAGAATAGATTGCAAGATCCAAGCCTAAGCGAAAGATGGTTCAGTTCGATTTTAAGCCCATCTGCTTTTGTTTGTGAGTTCCATTGTTGTTTAATTATTAGACGCAGGTAATTCTATTTTTACAGGTGGAGGGTGACTAGAGTTTGGTCAGTCCTCAGGTTATTGAAGGAATTAATTTGGTGACTATTGGTGTTGTCCATAGTTTCAAAAAAGGCGAGGGTGGGATCTCCAGTTTAATTAATGATCTTTCCGGGGTTAATAAGATTCTTCGGGTCAAAGGCCGTTTTGATTTGTTTCAAAATAGCAATTTCTTCCGGTGATCGGCTGAAGTGCAGGAATGGTTTTTTAGTTAAACCCACACCGTGTTCCGCCGAAATACTTCCTGCAAATTGTTGGGTGACCTCAAAAACAAGGGTATCTACCTTCTGGCATTCGTGCACAAAGGTTTCTTTTGTCATGCCTTCGGGGCGTAAGATGTTGATGTGCAAATTACCATCACCGATGTGACCAAACCATACCACCGTCCATGTTGGATACGCGGTGGCCAAAACTTTATCTAATTTCTCAATGAAGTTCGGAACCGAAGAAATCTTAACGCTCAGATCATTTTTGTAAGGAGAATATCGTGAGAGGCTTTCGCTGATTTGTTCGCGATAACGCCAAAAAGTGCGAGCCTGTTCTTCCGATTGAGCCAGCAATCCATCGACAATGGCACCGCTCTCTAATCCTTTTTCAAAACATTCAAGGATCTGAGCTTCCTCTGTTTCACTTGGGCATTCGACTTCGAGAACAGCATAAAATGGGAAAGTGTCATTGAATGGATTGGCCAAGCCAGTGCCATCTAAAACGTATTTCAAAGCTTTATCTGAAAACATCTCAAAAGCAGTGAGAACGCAATGTTCCTTAAATAGGGTATAAACAGACATTATTTGATCGAGCGAAGGAATGCCAAGCAAAAGGGTTTTCAGGGGCGGTGGGGGGCTCGCTAATTTCATCGAGGCTTCAACGATAAAACCGAGGGTACCTTCGCTACCAATAAACAAGTGGCGCAAATCGTAGCCGGTGGCGTTTTTGATAAGACCTTTATTCAGATCGAGAATTTCACCGGTGCCCGTCACTACTTTAAGGCCAGCCACCCAGTCACGGGTCATTCCATAACGAAGAACTTTGATACCTCCGGCATTTGTGGCGATAGTACCTGCAATATGGCTCGATCCACGGGCCGCAAAGTCCACGGGATAAAAAAGATTTTTGCTCAGAGCGAAGTTTTGGAGTTCCTCGACAATCACTCCGGGTTGGCAAGTGACTAAGCGGTCTACGGGGTCAAAATTCAAGATCTTATTCATTCTCTCAAAAGAAACTACGACTTCGCCGGATTTGGCCACGGCAGCTCCACTCAGGCCTGTGCGTCCTCCTGAAGGGACTAGCGCCACATTATGTTTGTTCGCCCAGCACACGATTTTTTGAACGTCTTCGGCGGATTCGGGGAATACCACCGCTTGGGCCTTGATATCAAAATAGGTCGTCCAGTCCTTGCCATAATATCCCAGCGTCTCACCATCAGTTTTAAGTTGGTCGGGGCGCAGGAGAGTTTGAAGTTCGCTATGGCTCATGGATTACCTCTGGAAATGGTCGTTAAGGATTCAGTCAGCAATTTATAATCAGGTAAAGTATCAAGGTGAACGGTCTCTTTTTTTACTAATAAAGGATGGATCACGTTCAGTAACCCTAACCCCAAAGCGGCCCAGCGAAGAAAGTCAGGGGATTTCAGTTTACCGTGTTCTTCGACTAATCGGGCGATCTCAGTGATTTCTGGAAAACCGTAAGTTTGCCCATTTCCTTTGAGTTTGTGAAAGCGCTCCTGTAGAGTCGCTAAGTCTTGAGCTACTAATAAGGCTTCAATTTCTCCAAGTTTATTTGGAAAAGTGATCAAATACTTGTCTTTTAATTTTTGAAACTCGGAGTCAAAGGAATTAGGATTCATTGCTGGGTGGACTCATTAAGTGATTGTCGGATCGGAGATTTTTAATGGTGTTTATTTTTAAGATAGCATAAATGAGGCAAAAACCCCAGCCCGATGTGAATAGTAAATATAATCCAAAAAATGACCAGCTTGGACCACCAGAAAAAGCCCAAGCTAAGAGCACGGTTCCCAGTACGAAGCGAATAATTCTGTCGAAAAAAGAGAGATTGCATTTCATGGCTCGCCCATCATAGTTGAAGTCAGCGAGGGGAGCAAGCCGCCACTGTTTATGCCACTCTTAGTCCAGGTTCCTGTTAATTATAATCTTCACAAGGGCCGGTGCTGGTCTGTTCGAGGTAGTCATAAGGACAACCTTGGTATGGTGATGCAACCACATAGGAGTTATCGTACTGGCGATAGCACAGCAAGACATAGCCAAAGCTGGCAGGGGCTAGGGAAATGGCAATGGAAGTGTTTCGTTCTGTTTTGGATTTACAGGTTCCGAGTCCTCCGCCTTGTGATTTACCTTCTTCTCGGGTGCCTAAGCTAATGATTCCGGAAGTGGTAGGTAGTAATCGGAGGGTGCTTTGACCGTAGCGACCTTTACAGATGACTATTGAAATGTCTGTGCCTGTGGCATTTTGAATGGTGGCAAAATCTTCCACCCTATTTTTGCAGTTTTGGTCGCAGCCAGTCAGGCTAACTCCTGCTAATAGGGTCAGTAGTAGTTTTTTCATTTTGCCTCCTCCATCCAGTTCCAAGAATTGTGCCTTTGCACTGGGTCTGAATTTTTAGGTTTAACTAGTTCTCATTCAAAACTGAGGCCAACTTATGTTTACGATCTATACAAAAAGAGTTTAGTAGGTTGCAGGAGGATTAATAATGTCATCCGCTTTTTTCATGAAATAGAGGCAGGCTCTTTTGGAATTTCAGTGGTGCCGATACTTGTTTGGCAGGTGTCAAAAATAATGACACCGAAAATAACAGCTAGAAAATGAGGTCGAAGTTAAAATCATCGACCCCGAATAAAGGCGAAGGCAAAAAGTCTCCGGGTCGGGTTAACGAACCTTCAATTTATTAAGGGAGGTCTTCAGGTCATGAAGGAGATCTTCAATTGATTCTAGTCCCACACTGAGACGAATATCTCGTGGATCCAGATTCGTTTCTTTTTGTTTTTTACTTGGGATTGCCGAATGGGTCATAAAGCCTGGGACTTCGATGAGAGTCTTTGTGAGTCCTAAGCTCACGGCCAGAGTGATCGAATAGGAATTCTTCGCGATATCATCTACGAAGCGTGCACAGGTTTTATCATCGCCCTTGAGTCTGAAGCTAATCATGAATCCCGGAGAAAATTTACCTTCAGGCGATTTCAACAAAGTCTTTGCAAGTTTATATTGAGGGTGACTTGGTAGTCCTGGGTAAACAACTTGAGCCACCTTGGGGTGTCCCTCAAGGAAGCGGGCAATGGTCAATGCATTCTGTTGTTGTTGTTCGAAGCGCAATGCTTGAGTCGAAATTCCATAAACAAGAATGTGCCAAGCAGACCAAGGATGAATAATCGCACCAAAGTCCTTACGGATCATTTTAAGCTGGTGAGCATAGGAGGCCGTTTTCGCTAAAATAGCACCTCCCATTTCAGTACCGAAGCCGCAGATATTCTTTGTTAAGCTTTGAACGACAAAGTCAACCCCTAACTCTAAGGGGCGCATTCCCCAAGGGGTCGCAAAGGTATTATCGACAATGATATTGATCTTCTCTTCTTTGGAACGCTGTTTGTTCTCTTCCTTCACGAGCTTGACGAGGGAGATGAGATTAATAATTTCCAGGGAAGGGTTAGAGACGGACTCACAATAAATAACCCTGACTCGTTTGTTACGAAGGAGGTTTTTAATTTCCGGGTCATTGAGATTCAGAAAATGGGTGGTCACTCCCATTCGAGGCATCCAGTTGGTCAGTAAAGAGTAAGTGCAACCATAGAGAGTGCGATGGGCCAGAATCTCATCGCCACTTTTTGTGGTGGCCATAAGTGCGGCGCTGATAGCTCCCATGCCACTTCCGAAGCTCACGGCACAGGCCGCTGATTCCATTTGTGCCAGTTGCTCTTCCAACATCAAAGTGGATGGTTCATCAAGACGATCATAAATAAGAATTGGTTTTTCGCTGATGGAGCCATCGGCAAATTCAATAAAGCCTTGAGCTCCTCGTTCCAAACTCTCTAAACGAAATGTGGTTGAGGAAGTGATGGGCGGGATTAGATGCTTATCAAACTGCCAAGCTGAGGTGGTGTATTTGCCGTGTATGGCTTGGGTACGATGATTGGATTTTTTTGGTAGAGCCTTTTTCATATATCCCCCAGACTTATAGTCGGATGCTTTCACTTTTCACGACTAAGGTCTAGTTTAAATTTGTTTAGTTCTGCAGCAATTTAGCGGATAACTATAGAATCTTACATTTTCTTAAAAAATACATTGCCTATAGGGAGTGGCTATT